>JBJXGY010000081.1:0-3228 GCA_046160185.1 Gaiella sp.
GTCCACGAACGGCCCCACCCACATCGCCCCGAGCTCGATCACGCCGATGCGGAGCCTGGGGTGCCGGTCGAACACGCCCCCGTAGAGCATGCACGCCAGGTAGTTCTGTGGCGACAGCTGCATCGTCGCCAGCATGTGCGGGCCGACTGGTTCGCCACTCGAGAAGCTGCCCGGTTTCAGGAGCTCGGTCTCCGGCCATGCAGTGCTCCCGAAGAAGCCGTCCTGGCCGCCGATGTGCAGCGTGACCGGAACGTTGGCCTCTGCCAGCAACGCCCACAGGGGATCGACCTCGGGCGCAGCGGGGGAGTGGCCACCCGGCGCGATCCCGTCCTGGATGAAGACCGCTCGCGCGCCGCCTGCCACCACCCGCTCGGCCTCGGCGATGGCGCCTTCGATCGTGGTCAGGTTGAGCAGGGCGGTGGGACGGAGGCGACGATTGCCCGCCGTAGTCCACCGGAGCACGGCGTCGTTGTACTCGCGGAGCACCCCCTGAGCCTTCGGGTGATCGGACCACGCCGGCGCTGCCAGCACCACCTGAGGGAAGATGAGCTGGCGTTCGATGCCCATGATGTCCATGGTCGCCAGACGGCCCTCGGGGGTGCACGAGCCGGGCGCGGCCGTGCCCTTGGTGTGCCACACCGACTCCGCCGTGCGCTCGGCCTCGTGGGTCTCGTCAAAGAACGGGTGCCCAGTCCACTGCTCGCCCAAACGCGCCGTTGCCTCGCCAAACACCTCGCCCCAACGGGACACCGGTACTTGGAGATGGCTGTCGAGGTCGTTGATGCGGCCGTGGACCGCCGGGAGGATCGTGCTCATTTGACCTCGCCTACTCAGGAGCTCGGTCATGGTCAAGGGGGCGCCAACCGGGGCAGGGGGGCGGCAGAGCGGCACCGTCAGGCCGCTGCCGCGGCACGGATCTCTGCCGACCAGATCCGCAGTGACCCCAGCCCTGCTTCCAGTTGCCCCACCCGGGAGCCCTTAGTTAGCGAAGTCAAATCCAAATTGGCGCCCGCATGCTTGGGTGCGTTTGCTCCGCGGTCTTCGGTCGCGCGACTTTGCTCGGCTCGGCGCGGTCAAGCCGGACGAACTCGCGGTCCTCGACGCCACCGCCCAGGCCGACCTCATTCGCCGCCGCGAGCTGACGCCGCTCGATGCCGCTATCGGCCGCCTCGAACGCCTCAATCCGGCGATCAACGCGGTCACCCTGCCGGCGGAGTCAATTCGCCAGCTCATACCGCCTATGCTCTATCGCCGGCAAAGGGGCGACAGACTACGGAATCGGCAGCGCGGTGGCTCGGCTCGTCGACAATCGTAGCTCCGGTATCCCTAGCGGCCGCGAAATTCGGCCTTGCGGCCCTCTCGGATCGCGCTGATCCCCTCGCGCACATCGTGGGAGCGGCCGGCATTCCTCTGGTTGCGCGCCTCGAGGTCGAGAAGGCTGTTGAAGGATAGATTCTCCCCCTCATACACCGCCTCTTTCGCGAAGCCATAGGCCAGCGTCGGCCCGCGAGCGAGCCGCTCCGCGAGCTCGGAGGTGGCGTCGGCCAATGCGTCCGCCACCACGACCCGATTCACGAGGCCGAGCCGGAGCGCCTCGTTGGCGTCGATCAGGTCGCCCAGGAAGAGAAGCTCCAGCGCCTTTGCAGGGCCCACCAGCTCTCGCAGTAGCGACGAGGCGCCCCCGTCCGGCCCCAGGCCGATGCGGGAGAAGACCACGCCGAAGCGCGCGGCCTCCGAGGCGATGCGCAGATCCGTCGCCAGCGCGAGACTGCAGCCGATGCCAACGGCATCACCGTTGATGCTGCCGAGGACGGGCTTTGGAAGCTGTCGCAAGCGACGGATACAGCGGTTTCCCCGGTCGAGGATGTCGCCGCCGAGGTCGCCGGGGAAGGAGGGAGCCTCGGTGCGGCGACGCTCTTCCTCGGAGGCGGGTTTGAAGTCGCCACCCGCCGAGAAGCCGCGGCCGGCTCCTGTCAGGACCACTGCCCGCACCGCGTCGTCCGCCTCGATCTCGAGGAGCACGCGCTCCATCTCGAGGAAGAGGCCGGTGGTCAGCGCATTGCGCGCCGCCGGTCGGTTCAGGGTGAGCGTCGCCACGCCGCCCTGAATCGCGAAGAGCAGGGCCGGCTCGGTGTCCTTATCGAATTCATCGGTCATGTCTTGCTCCCAGCGTTCGCAGCAGAGGGCACCCGCTTGCGGCGGGGTGTTTGCTCCCTGTTGTTCAGTCGCGTCGACTTTGCTCGGGTCGGTGCAGTCATGTCCAGCCAGCGATCGGAAGCGAACCATGCGACCGGCTGCTTCAGCTCATCGGGGGTCTTTCGCTCCCAGTGCCCCAGTGCCGCCGTCAGCAACTTTTCCATGATCGACCGCGCCTCGTCCGAATTGCCGTCCTCGATCGCTCGAACCGTTCGCTCGTAGCTGCGCACCGCCGATCGACACAGCTTCTCGTCCCACCCGCTGCCTGACTCTCCCGACAGGCGGTGCAGCGCTTCCACGAGGATCGCGAGCACCCGGTTGCCCGATGCGGCGGCGATAAGGTTCATGAAGCGCCGGGCCTCCTCCCGGAAGAGCTCCGGAGCGCGCGCGGCGACATGCATCTGGGCGAGGCCCTCGTGCAGGGCTGCGATGTTCTCGCGGCTCGCGTTCTGCGCGGCCTCGGCCGCCAGGACCGGGTAGATCGAGCGACGCGCCTCGACGACCGACCGGAACGACGCGTCGGCGAACTGCAGGTGCAGGGAGAGCACGCTCGCGAGATGATCCGCTCCCGGTGCGCTGACCACCGGGCCGCCGCCGGGGCCGGCCTTGACGCGCAGCGCCCCCTGAAGCTCGAGAAAGCGCAGGGCCTCGCGCACCGTAGCGCGCGCCACGCCGAAGTCCTGGATCATCTGGTGCTCGGCGGGGAGCGGTGTCCCAGGTCGAAGACGCCGGCGCCGGATCTCGCTGACGAGGTGGCGGGCGACGCGGACCGCGGCGCGTTCGGGAGTTTGTCTTCGGCTCATTCGGATCGTGCGTCCCCCGCCACCAGTTCCGCTGGCGGTCGGACAACTAGTATCATAGTATTTCGCCGCACGCGACTGCATCAAGTCGGAGGGGCCATGTCGATTAGTCTGACGGAAGAGCATCGGGAGCTCACCCGCGTCGCCCGCGCCTTTCTCGAATCGAAGGGCGCGCGCGGTGAATCGCGTACGATGCTCGAAGCACCGAGCGACTGCTTGCCCAGCTTCTGGA
>JBJXGY010000082.1:0-8303 GCA_046160185.1 Gaiella sp.
ACACTCGACGGCTGGTGGCCGAGGAAGGCGGCTTTCTCTACGACTCGGACTCCTACGCCGACGAGCTGCCGTACTGGGAGCAGGTGGCGGGGCGCGACCAGCTGATCATCCCGTACACGCTCGACGCAAACGATTTCAAGTTCCTGCTGCTCAACGGCTTCGTCACGGCCGACCAGTTCGCCGACTACCTGATCGCGTCCGTGGATCAGCTGCGCGCCGAAGGCGGACGGATGATGTCGGTCGGCCTGCACTGCCGCATCGTCGGCAAGCCCGGCCGCATCGGCGGTCTCGCCCGCTTCCTCGACCACGTCGCCGCGTGCGGCGACGTCTGGGTGACGACGCGCGAGCAGATCGCCCTCCACTGGCGCGAGCACTACCCGCCTGGTGCGTCCGGTGTCTGACTGCAGCCAGACACCGGCTATCCGACGCGACGGAGGGAACCCACGTGTCTGACCTTGCCACCCGTTTCTCCGGGCTCATCGACTCCCTCGAGGAGCTGACCGCCTACCACGGCAGCCCCGGCCCGGTGCCGCAGGCGAAGGTCATCGACCACCTCGATGTTCACTGCCGCGACTTCATCGCGCGCTCGCCGTTCTTCACGCTCGCGACCGCAGACGCCGACGGCCGCTGCGACGTCTCCCCGCGCGGCGGGCCGACTGGGTTCGTCGAGGTACTCGGTCCGAAACACCTGGCGTTCGCCGACGCCAAGGGCAACCGGCTGGCGGATTCGATGCGCAACATCGTTCAAACGGGACGCGCCGGCCTGCTGTTCCTGATCCCGACTCTGGCCGAGACCCTGCGCGTCAACGGGCGCGCCGTGCTCACCCGCGACCCCGATCTGCTTGCTCGTCACGAAGTGGTCGAGGGCAAGCCGCCGCGCATCGTGATCGTGCTCGAAGTGGAGGAAGCGTTTCTCCACTGCGCGAAGGCGTTCATCCGTTCCGAGCTGTGGGAGCCGGAGTCGTGGCAGCCGCTCGAAGGCCTCGCCCGGGCGGCACAGATCTGGAAGGACCACGCGGAGATCCAGGCGATGTCGGTGGGGGATCTCGAGGACTACCTCGCGGAGGACTACCGCGACAACCTTTACTGGGAGCCGCGGGACGGGACGACCAGCGCCTGACGTGGTGCCTGACGACCGTGAGGCTGGGGGACAGTCCCCTAGGGGGACTGTCCCCTACTCCCGCCGCGCCGTGATCAGCTGGCCGGCGAAGGCGAGGAAGACGCCTGCCGTGAGGCGCTCGATCCAGATCCGCACGCGGGCGTTCTCGAACAGACGTTGTGCCGCGCCGATCAAGAAGGCGTAGACGGTCAGCCACACGATGCCCATCACCAAGAAGACCCCGGCCAGGAGCGCAGATCTGGCCACGACGGGGTCACCGGCCTCGACGAACTGCGGCAGCAGCGTGGTGTAGGTCGCCGCGATCTTCGGGTTGAGCAGGTTGGTCGTGAGACCAGAGCGGAAGGCCGTACGCGGCAGCATCCGTCCGCCCGCACGTGGCTCGCGCAGGATGAAGCTGCGCTTGCGGAAGGACTCGATGAGGAGGCGCAATCCGACGTAGCCGAGGTAGATGGCGCCAACGATCTTGAGCACCGTGAACGCGGTTGCGGACGTCGAGAGCAAGGCGGCGATGCCGAGCGCGGACGCGGTCATCCACACCACGAGCCCGGTGTTGATGCCATACGCGCACGCGAGTGCTGCGTTTCGGCCGCCGCGCAGGCCTGCGCGGAGCACGGCCATCGTGTCGGGACCCGGGAGCACGACGAGGACGGCGGCCACGCCGACCCAGGCCCAGAAGCGTCCGTCGATCACGCGCCTATCCTCTCCCATCGCTTAACGGGTTCGCAATCCCCCTGCACACAGGCTCGCTCTACTCTCACCGGTACCGCACCCGAGCGAGGAGGAGTTGCACATGCCCGCAGGCACGGAGAGCGTAGTCGTGGTCGAGGATCCGCGGTCGCTGCTCGAGGAGGCGCTGGTCGAGATCAAGCGCGTGATCGCGGGCCAGGAGGAGATGCTCGAGCGCGTGCTCGTGTGCCTCGTCGCCGGCGGGCATCTGCTGATCGAGGGCGTGCCGGGTCTCGCCAAGACGCTCACGATCAAGACCACCGCCGCCGTGCTGGGCGGGTCCTTCAAGCGTGTCCAGTTCACACCTGACCTCGTGCCGTCAGATCTCGTCGGCACACGGATCTATCGCCCGGACACCGGGAGCTTCGACACCGAGACCGGGCCGGTCTTCTGCAACTTCCTACTCGCGGACGAGATCAACCGCGCGCCCGCGAAGGTGCAGTCGGCGTTGCTCGAGGTGATGCAGGAGCGTCAGGTGACGATCGGCCACGACACGATGCCCGTCCCGGACCCGTTCCTCGTGATGGCGACCCAGAACCCCATCGAGTCCGAGGGGACGTATCCGCTGCCCGAGGCGCAGATCGACCGCTTCATGCTCAAGGTGCTCGTCGGCTATCCCTCGCGCGACGAGGAGCTGACAGTCGTGCAGCGCTCGCTCGAGCGCACTGCGGAGGTGCGGCAGGTGCTCGAGCTGCCGCAGCTGAAGGCGCTGCAGGCACAGGCGCTGCAGGTGTACGTCGACCCCTCGTTGATCGCGTATGCCGTGACGCTGGCCGAGACGACCCGTACACCGGCAGCGCGGGGGTTGCCGGAGGTCGCCGAGCTCGTCGCGTACGGCGCGAGCCCGCGCGGGCCCATCGCGCTCGTGCAGGCGGCGCGTGCGCTCGCGCTTGTGCACGGGCGGGACTACGTGCTCGGCTCCGATGTCCTCGCGCTTGCCAAGGACGCGCTCCGGCACAGGCTGGTGCTCACGTACCGGGCGCTCGCGGAGGAGCGGAGCGCGGACGACGTGCTCGACGCGGTGCTGCAGGTGGTGCCTGCTCCACCGCTCGAGCTGGGCCGGCCGCTGGCAGCGTGAGACCACCAATGTCGATCCCGCGGTCATCTGCGGAGGCGGCATGACTGCCTCGCTCCGCGCGCTGGGTGTCACGCCGACGCCCGCCCGTCCCGGCCCGGGGCCGATGCCGGATGCGTTGCTGCACGCACTCGAGCTGACAATCGGGCGGCGCGTGGACGGGCTGCTCGCCGGAGACCACCGCTCCTCGATCCTCGGGCGCGGAACCGAGCTGGCCCAGATCCGGCCGTACGAGCCGGGTGACGACGTCCGCCTCATCGACTGGAACGTGACGGCCCGGACGCGGCAGACGCATGTGCGCGCCCATCTCGCCGAGCGGGTGCTCGTGACGTGGCTGGTCATGGACAGGACGGCCTCCATGGGATTCGGGACGGCCGACCGTCGAAAGGACGACGTCGCGCTCGGCGTCGGCCTCGCGCTCGGCCACGCGGCGAGCCGCAGGGGCAACCGGATCGGGCTTGTCGCCTTCGGTCGCGGCCCGTCGCTGCCCCAGCCGCCGCGGCAGGGCAGAGCCGGTCTCGTCGGCCTGATGGCCGGTCTGGAGGAGCAGGGACAGGGGGTGGGGCCGGTGCTCGACGACGCGCTGGCCACTGTCGGCGCGGTCGCGCGGCAGCGGGCGCTCGTCTCCGTCGTCTCCGACTTCCGCGGGCCGTCCACCTGGCAGCGACCGCTGCTCGATCTCGCGAGTCGGCATGACGTGCTCGCCGTGGAGATCAGAGATCCGCGGGAGATGGAGCTCACCGACGTCGGCGAGATCTGGTTTTCCGATCCGGAGACCGGCGAGCAGCTGCGCGTGGACACGCGAAACCCGCGTCTGCGTGAGCGGTTCGCCGAAACGGCCCACCAGGAACGCCGCGCCGTGGCGGATCTGCTGAAGAACGCAGGTGTTGCGCATGTCGTGCTCTCTACCCGCGGCGATTGGCTTCGGGTGCTCGCGGGGTACCTGAGGAGCCGCCGGTGAGCTTCGCCTGGCCGCTCGCCCTGCTCGGTCTGCTCGGGATCCCGGCGGTGCTCGGCGTGTATGTGCTGAACGAGCGGCGCCGCCGTGCTCGGGCCGCGCAGTTCGGTACGCCGGCGCTCCTCGACGGCATGCTCGGCGCGCGGCCGAGCCATCGCCGGCACCTGCCGTTCGCGCTCGCGGTGACCGCGCTGGTTGCGCTGCTGGTCGGTCTCGCTCGGCCACACGCCGTGCTCGCCACGAAGCAGAACGAGGCGACGGTCGTGTTGGCGTTCGACGTGTCGTTCTCGATGGCCGCCACCGACCTTCAGCCGACGCGCTTTGCGGCGGCGAAAGCCGCCGCCAACGCGTTCCTGGAGAAGATCCCGGACGATTATCGCGTCGCGATCGTCGCCTTCTCCACGAGCGCGCAGGTCGTGCTGGCGCCCACCACCGATCGCACCGCCGCGCGGGATGCTGTTCGCGAGCTCCGCCTCGGCACGGGAACCGCGCTGGGTGCCGCCGTCGTCAGGGCGATCAGGCTCGTGCGGCCCCCTGCTGCTGCCGGCGCGCCGGCAGCCGATCCAGACCGGCCGAAGGTTCCCGCGGCGATCGTGCTGCTCTCGGACGGGGCTCAGACGAGCGGGAACGTAACGCCGGCCGGCGCCGCCCGGCAGGCCCGGCAGCAGGGTGTTCCCGTGCACACGGTCGCCGTGGGCACTCGGGATGCCGTCGTCGAGGTCGCGCTGCCCGGCGGGCTCAAAGAGCGCGTGACCGTCGCGCCCGATGTTCCCACGCTCAAGCAGCTGGCGGCCAACAGCGGCGGCCAGTTCTTCGCTGCTCCCGATGCCGAGCGGCTGGAGGCGGTCTACAAGGATCTGGGGACGCGCCTGGCGACGCGCAGGGAGAAGAAGGAGGTAACCGCCGCGTTCAGCGCGGCCGGCGCCGTTCTGCTGCTTGTCGGCTCGGGGCTCTCCACGCTGTGGTTCAGGAGGCCGCTGTGAGACGCGTCCTTCTCTCACTCGCAGGGCTGGCCACCGTGGCCGCGATCTGGGTCGGCGCGGTCCGTGCTGCGGACGAGTGCACCGGGCTGCCCGTGTGCCTGCCCGCCGCAGGCCCCTGGGTCGTGATTCCGGCAGAGACGGGGGTCGTGGAGTACTCGCTCAAGTGTCCGCGGCGGAACTACATCGTCGCCGGCACCGATGTGCGTCTCTCCGATCCGGAGATCGACATGGCGCTCCGCGGGGAGACCGGGAGCCCCGTCAGCCCCGGGGTGACCACGACCGAGTCGGTGGTGTTCGTCGCACGGTACGTCGGTCGTACCCGTCGTGCCGTCACCTTCCAGCCGTTCATCGGCTGCGTCCCGACGGCGGGCGGCGGGGGCCGCGGGCTGACAGCGCACGCTCAGACGTCACCCGGTCTGCGCCCGACCCGTCCTCTCGTGCGAATCGTCGTCGACAAGCGGTTGCGGGCAGCGACGGTGACCCTTCGAGCCGCGTGCCCCAAGAACACGAGGCTGCTGGGCCGCCTGGACGCGGTCGGCTTCCGCACCGCGGTGCCACCACCGGCGGTGGCCCTGGAGACGGTCGAGCTCATCCGCTCACGGCAAGGAACCGCGGTGGCCGTGAAGGCTCGGGCGAGAGGCGCGATTCGCGCCCTGAAACCCGAGGTGCAGGTGCAGGCACTCTGCGCGAAGGGTCGCCGGTGACCTTCTCCTCTCCCTGGTATCTGCTGAGCCTGCTGGCGCCTGCCCTGGGCGCGCTCGGGCTGTGGGCCTGGCGTCGGCGCGCGCCGAGATACACGGTGCCGTTCACCAACGTCGGGGTGCTCGCGCAGGTTGCGACGCGGTCGAACGGCTGGCGGCGCCACCTCACCGGTGCGTTTGTGCTCATGAGCCTCGCCGCGCTGTGCATCGGACTGGCCAGGCCGAAGATGACATGGGCATCGCCGTACGAGAAGGCAAGTGTCGTCCTCGTCCTCGACGTCTCCGGCTCGATGCGCGCCGAGGACGTCGAGCCGACCCGGCTCGAAGCCGCGCAGAAGGCGATCCTCCGCTTCCTCGAGGTCGTCCCCAAGGAGGTCCGAGTCGGTCTTGTCGCGTTCTCCTCGACCCCCGAGGTGCTCGCGACCCCGACGACCGACCGTGATCGCATCCGCGAGAGCCTGCGGTACGTGTTTCCGGACGCGGGTACGGCGATCGGCGACGCCCTGGCGCGCGCCGCACAGCTTGCCCGGTCGGCGGTCGTCGACGAGACCGGCGGGATCCCCGGCCTGAAGCCGGGTGACCCGTTCCCGGCCACGGTGCTGTTTCTCTCGGACGGCTCGCAGCGAAACGGCGTGCTCACCCCGGACGAGGGCGCCGCAGTGGCGCGGAAGGCCCGTGTTCCCGTCCACACGGTCGCGCTGGGAACGAACGAAGGAGTGATCGAGATCGAGCGCTTCGGCGAGATACAGGTGATCCCCGTCCCTCCCGATCCGATCACGCTGCAGCGGATCGCCGAGGCGACGGGCGGCAAGGCCTACGAGATCAGCAACGCCGCGAAGCTCGAGGAGGTGTACGCGAACCTCGGAGATTCGCTCGGACGGATCGAGCGCCCGCACGAGGTGACAGTCGCGTTCGTGGGTGTAGGGGCGGCGCTGCTCGGTGCCGCCGGGTTGCTCGCGGGGCTCTGGGCGCCGCGCATTCCGTAGCCGACGCGCCACCGGTCAGACCCCTGGCTGCCCACCTCTGGCCCTCAGCCCAGTTCGCCCGTCGCCTCCTGCAGGCAGTAGGTCCGGTAAGCGTCCGGTACGGAGCCGCAGGCCTTCGCCAGCGCCGATCTGTCGCGGTCGAAGCCGGCCACTATCGTGCCGGCGCCGTAGTAGCAGCGCGGCTTGGCATCGGTCTCGACCGAGCCGCAGTAGTCGAGCGCACGCGCGGCGGCCGCGTCGTTGGAGGCGATGTCCCGCACGGCGCCGTAGATGCACTCGGCGCGCCAGCGCTTCGACTCGACGGTGTTGCAGTACCCGTGCAGCTTGTCGCGATCGAGCCTTGCGGTGCCGGAGGCGCTGCGACCGAGCGATTGGAAGCACGTCGCTGTCCAGTCGCTCTCGGTGCCCGCGCAGGTGACGGCCGCCTTGGCGAAGTCGTAGCCGTTGAGCTCCAGGATGCGGTCGGTGACCTGGAGGTAGCAGTAGAGCTTGTGGCGCTCCGCGATCGCGTTGCAGGGGTAGATGGGGTCGTCGTCCTTCAGGAACGTCGACTTGATGCCGTACGAGGTGTTGTAGTTCTCCATGAACACGCCGCCGTCGCACGAGGTCTGCTCCCAGCTCGTGGCGAGCTTCTCGCAGAAGGAAAGCGACGAGCGGAGGTCGAGGCCGGTCCGGATCATCAGCCCGTGTCCGAGCCCGTGGACGCATTGGTACGCGATGAATGTCGTATCGTTCGCGAGCACCTCCTGGCAGAGATCCCTGACGGCTGCCTGCAGCAGCACGTCGCTCGTCGCACCCTTGAGAGCGCGCTCGAGGATGCCGTGGTAGTACCCCGACCAGCAGGTGGAGTCGCCCTGCGTGAACGCGCGACCGACGTTGCCCTTGTTGCGGGCGAGGGAGCCCGAGCCGATCGCGTGCACGATGCGGTGGCACCCGGCCTCGACGGTCGGCCGGGCAGCCATGTCCGCTGCGATCGCGGCCATTGCGACCTTGCCGCCCTCGTTGAACGCGAGGTTGCCGTATGCCTGCTCGAGGCAGCTCTGCGAGGGCGCTCCGCCGTCCTGCTCGCAGTCCTCGAGCGTCGTCCCGTCCGGTTTGAAGTTGCCCGCCACCGGGTGCGGATTCGAGGTGTCGGGCGTGGTCTCCGTGTCCGTCGGTGTGGTGCTGCTCGCGCCCTGCTGGCTTGCGCCCCCGCCGCAGGCGGTCACGAGCAGCATGAGAACCCCAGCCAG
This sequence comes from Gaiella sp., assembly GCA_046160185.1. Classification (GTDB taxonomy): domain Bacteria; phylum Actinomycetota; class Thermoleophilia; order Gaiellales; family Gaiellaceae; genus Gaiella. The sequence goes on from JBJXGY010000082.1 coordinate 7,782, forward strand.
CAACACAGCACCGGTCGTCCTGCGTGGAGCGCGGCGTGCCATCACCCCAGGGTATCGGCCGGACCACGCGTGGGGTCAAGCCAGCCCGGCGGAAATCGGTGCCTGACCGAAGTCAGGCACCCATGCACCGGTTCTCCGCGGCGCTTCCGGAAACCCGTGTCCTTGGTGTCCGATTTCAGTCGGACACCGGTGTCCCGCCCTTCGGGGGCTCATCGTGGCGTCTGACTTCGGTCTGCGTTCCGGCCCTCCCGGGTGTTGGCTTTCCACACCAACAGCGCTACGCTGCCCGCCCAGTGGCCGCGCTCCTCTCAGTTCGCGATGTCTCGCTCCGCTTCGGTGGCATCGCGGCGCTCGACGGCGTCTCGATCGACGTCGAGGCCGGGTCGATCACCGGTCTGATCGGGCCGAACGGCGCCGGCAAGACGACCGCGTTCAACGTCGTCACCCGTCTCTACACCCCGGACGCGGGCGCCGTCGAGTTCGACGGCGGCTCGTTGCTGGGCACGGCGCCGCACGACGTCG
>JBJXGY010000083.1:0-9401 GCA_046160185.1 Gaiella sp.
CGACGGTGACTTTCGACAAAGGAGCCTGTATGGCACTCACGAAGGAAGAGAAGCTGGAGTTGATCGCCGCCCACGGCAGGGACGGCAAAGACACCGGCTCGACACGAGTACAGGTGGCGATGCTCACGAAGCGCATCAACGATCTCACGGAGCATCTCCGCACCCATCCCAAGGACCACTACTCGCGGCGCGGCCTGCTCAAGCTCGTCGGCCAGAGGCGCCGGTTCCTCAACTACCTGCAGCGCACCAACCTCGAGGGCTACCGGGCCCTCATCAAGGAGCTCGGCCTGCGCCGCTAGCTCCCATCGGAAGGCGGGAGGTGGACGTTTGGTCGAGTCTCCGTCGCGTCCCAGACGTGGCCGGGGCTGGCCCAAACCTCCACCTTTCGCGAACGCGGAAGTGAAGGGAAACACAATCGAATGAGCACCATCATGACCGGGCGTCAAGCCACGGTGTCGGTGGAGATCGGTGATCGCGAGATCACGTTCGAGACCGGCAAGCTCGCCAAGCAGGCGGACGGCGCAGTCGTCGTCCGCAGCGGCGACACAATGATCCTCGCCACTGCCGTCGGCCGGCAAGAGACCCGCCCCGACGCGGACTTCTTCCCGTTGACCGTCGACGTCGAGGAGAAGATGTACGCCGCCGGGAAGATCCCCGGCGGCTTCTTCAAGCGCGAGGGCAAGGCCACCGAGCGCGCGACGCTCACGGCGCGCATGATCGACCGTCCGATCCGGCCGCTCTGGCCGAAGGGCTTCAAGAACGAGGTGCAGGTGATCTGCACCGTGCTCTCCGCCGACATGACGGTGGGCCATGACATCCTCTGCATCAACGGCGCCTCCGCGGCGCTCGCGATCTCGGCGCTCCCGTTCCTTGGGCCGGTGGGCGCGGTACGGATCGGACTCGTCGAGGGCGAGCTCGTCGTCAACCCGACGCTGCAGGAGCTCGATGACTCTGCTCTCGACCTGATCGTCGTCGGCACCCGGGAGGCGCTGACGATGGTCGAGGCGGGAGCAGATCAGGTGCCCGAGGAGACGATCCTGTCTGCGTTCGAGCTCGCGCACGAGGAGATCAGGCGCATCTGCGACTCGATCGACGAGCTCGCGCGGCAGGCGGGCAAGCCGAAGTGGATCGACGTCGAGCTCAACGGGCAGCTCGAGACGGCGCACCTGCTGGCGATAGGTCAGCGGATCAAGGAGGTGGGCCTCTCCGCTGCGGGAAGCATCGTCGACGAACTGCTTGCGACAGCCGCGCCCAGCATCTCACTGGACTCCACCGAGGACGACCTGCTGAAGGAGCTGCAGGTGCGAAACGGCCTGCACATGGCGCTCGAGAAGGCTCGCTCGGAGGCAGCACGCGGTGCCGTCCGGGCACACTTCGAGAGCGACCTGCGGGCGCTCACGGACGCCGAGCAGGACTCCAAAGAGCTCAAGGCGCGCAAGCGCGATCTGCTCTACACGCGCATCATCGAGGAGACGCCGCTGCCCTTCCCCGGCGGAGGCGAGAACGGCGAGCGAGACAGCGCAACCCGCGGGTACCTGAAGAAGGCCGCGGACGCGATCTACAAGGACCTCGTTCGCGTCAAGATCGCCGTCGAGAAGCGCCGCCCGGACGGTCGGGGCACGGAGGAGATACGGCCGATCACGACCGAGGTGGACGTGTCGCCGCGCACGCACGGCTCGGCCCTCTTCACGCGCGGGCAGACGCAGATCATGACGCTCTGCACGCTCGGCACGGCCAAGGAGCAGCAGCGGATCGACGATCTCTCGCTGGAGTCCGACCGCCGGTACATGCACCACTACAACTTCCCGCCGTTCTCGGTAGGTGAGACCGGCTTCATGCGGGGCCCGAAGCGCCGGGACATCGGGCACGGTGCGCTCGCGCAGCGGGCACTCGAGGCCGTGATCCCGTCGCCCGAGGACTTCCCGTACACGATCCGTCTCGTCTCGGAGACGCTCGAGTCGAACGGATCGTCGTCGATGGGCTCGGTGTGCGGCTCCACGATGGCGCTCCAGCACGCCGGCGTGCCGATCGAGGCGCCGGTCTCCGGCATCGCCATGGGTCTTGTCAAGGAAGGCGACGACTACGTCGTCCTCACGGACATCCAGGGTGCCGAGGACCATCTCGGCGACATGGACTTCAAGGTGGCCGGAACCCATGCGGGTATCACCGCCCTGCAGATGGACATCAAGATCACCGGTGTCACGCAGGAGATCATGCGCAACGCGCTCGAGCAGGCGAAGCGAGCCCGGGCCGCGATCCTGGAGAAGATGGCGGAGACGATCGACGCACCGCGTGAGGAGCTGGCGGGGCACGCACCGCGCATCTCCACGGTGAAGATCAATCCCGAGTTCATCGGGATGATCATCGGCAAGGGCGGCGAGACGATCCGCTCGCTCGAGGCCGACTACTCGGTGCAGATCGACATCGAGGAAGACGGCACGATCCTCATCTACGCGACCGAAGGCGACAAGGCCGACGCGGCCATCTCCGTCATCACCGCGATGACGAAGGAGCCCGAGGTGGGAGACACATACACCGGCAAGGTCGTGAAGACGACCGACTTCGGCGCCTTCGTGGAGCTGAAGAAGGGCACCGACGGCCTACTCCACGTCTCCAACGTGGGCCCGGGGCGGGTTGCGCACATCGAGGATGTGATCGCTCGCGGTGACGTGCTCGACGTGGTCGTGCAGGAGGTCGACAAGGAGCGGGGGCGCATCGGCCTCAAGCTCGTCGCCAAGCACGAGGACGGCGTCCTGGTGCAGCCGGAGACGCTGATCGAGCGGGCGAAGGACGCACCGCCGCGTGAGCCGCGCGAGGAGCGGCCGCGCGGTGACCGAGACCGCGGCCGGGGCGGCCGCGACCGCGGACGCCGCGACTAGCGAACGGCGGGAGGGCGGCGAAAGCCGCCCTCCCGCTTCTCATCCGCTTCGCGCCGGGCTGCCGGCGTCGTCGACGACGGCGACCAGCCCGAGCCGCAGCAGGCCGCGAGCCAGGTGGCTGCACTGGATCGCGGCTTCCGCGGTGGGAACGCCACCGAGGACCGCCGGCAGGCACGCCCGAAGGGTCTGCCTACCGTCGAGAAGCCGCACGAGGTCGAGTGCGGTCTCGTCGAGATGGGCTCGGAGAGGTATGCCGTTCGAGGACTGAATGGCCCCGGTCTCCGTCTGCCACGTGCCGGTCTCGAGTCGGTGCGTGATCTCAACCGTCGCCGTGGGCGTGACCAGCAACCGAGCGTCGAGCAGGGCGTCGTCGTCGAGAGCGGCAAGATGATCCTCTGCGTGGATGAGGCGCTCGAGCTGGTCGGATGCGGGAGCGAGCGAATCGGCCGGCAGGGCATGTTCCGACCACCACCGCGGGCCGCGCCCGTGACGGCGCATGACGAGAGCGCCGTAGGCGATCTGGTCGATGCCTTCTCCGGCGAAGAAGTCGGCCCAGGCGTCGACGCGGGCTGCGTAGAGCTCCGGATCGTGGCGGCACTCACGGTTCCAGCTCGCCGCGGTGCTCAAGGCGTCCTCGGCCGCGGTGCAGAAGAGCAGCCCGTCGCAGTCGCTCCCGGCCAGCCAGGCTCTGGGTGCGGCGGTTGGACGATCGGGCTCGGCGACGACCCAACTGATCATGGCCGTGGCCACGCCGCCCTCAGTGAGCAGCGAGGGGAGCGACCGCACGACGTGCTCGCTGACGCCGTCCCGCGGGAACGGGCCGTCGCGGTAGGTCAGCTCGTTGCCCGGTGAGATCACATACGGCGGGTTGGCGACGGCGATCTCGAACCGTTCGCCGGCCACCGGCTCGAAGAAGCTGCCGTGCCTCAGCTCGATGTTCCCCACGTTGTTGAGGGCCGCATTGAACGCCGAAAACGCCAGCGCGCGCTCGTTGACGTCCGTTGCGACGACGCGCTCGGTGTGGCGGGCGAGGAGCAGCGCCTGGATGCCGAGACCGGTGCCGACATCGAGGGCGAGGCGTGCGGACCGCCTGGGTGTGAGATGGGCCTGCGTGGCGCTCGGACGGTGCACGCCGGGGACGTGATCCGGCAGCAAGTCCACAGCGTCGCGGTCGGAGGCGAGCAACAGGTCGTCGTGCGGCACGATGCGAACCAGGGGGCGGAAGACGCCCCCATGCTCCTCGACCAGTCCCGATTCGAGGAGCGCCCCGACGTCGAGGAGCGAGCGCTCGGCTGCATCGGGCATGACATCGTCGCCAAGCAGGAACAGGCTGATCAGCAGCGCGAGCGGATCCTCCCGTTCGAGCAGCCGCCGCCGGTGGACGTGCAGCTCCCGTCGATCGACGAGGCCCCGTGGCGAGGACGTCCCATGCAAGCACCGAGCGACGCCGGGCGCCTCGTACCCGGCGTCGGCGAACAGCCGCCGGAGCCTGACGGCCGCGACGCCGCCGGCGTGCGGCGGAGAAGGCGCGAGCGCAGCGACGGCCAGGACTAGTGGCCTCTCCGGGAGATCCGCACATGCTTCGCGCGGCTGCAAACACTTCGCAGGGCGTCGTCCTCAGTCGCGCCCGTACGTTCCGGTACGGGCGCTCCCTGCGTCCTAGCCCCGCTCGGTTTTCGGCGGCGACCCGCGCCCGGATTTCCCGGAGAGACCACTAGACCTCCTTGTTCTGTTTGAGATCCCAGCCGCCGGTGATCGGGTCGTCGAGCGATCCGTCTTGTTTCTGCGGCGCGTACGAGACCTCGATCTTCGCGAAGTTGAGGCTGAACGAGTCCGTCAGGCTGCTCTGGTCGTCACTGCCGGCGTTGTTGTAGCTCGAGATCAGGACGTCGGTCAGCTTGACCTTGTAGAAGTCCACAGCCTCCTTGCCACCCGCTCGCCGAGCGGTGAGCAGCGCTTCCTTCAGATGCCGGCCGCTTGCTGCCGACACGAACAGCTTGGGCGAGGCGGCGCTGGTGAAGGCGTGAAGATTCAGGTCGTGGAACTGCGCCTTGCCGGCACCGCCTCCACCCCCGCCGGAAATGCTGCCGGTGTGACTGAGACCCCAGCTGAACGACTCGATCTCGATCTCGCCTTTGTGCTTGTCGTCCGCGCTCTCGCCGGGGATGCCGTCGAGCTTGAGGAAGAGGTCGGCCATCGCGTCATACCTCCAGTGTTTGCCGGTGCAGGGTGAAGGTGAAGGTGAGGGACCGGCCGGGAAGGGTCGGAGCGTCCTCGATCGTGTAGCTGCCTGCCGCACCGGCAAAGCGCCCGGTGCCGCCGACGATCGCATGCGTCGTCCCCTCCAGCCCGCCTGCGCCGAGCCCGAGCAACAGGCCTCCGTCGAGGGAGAACGTGTGGAGGGAGCCGGCGCCGAGGGTGTGTGCGCGGAAGCTGCCGACCGGCCGCTGGTGCTCGTCGACGAGCTCGCCGAAAGGATCGGAGTCGAGATGGGCGGCCCGAGCGTCACGGAACCCGGGGGCGGTTCGCAGTCCGGGGGCGTGCACGGTGAGCTGTTCGCCGCGGCCGGGTGCGGCGGGCTTGTCGTTGCGCGTCAGCCGTGCGGTGGCGGCGCTCCCGGCGCCGACGCCCGCGAGCCCCGCGAGCGCAAGCCCGATCCGGCCGAGCGCAGATCGGCGTGTTGTGGTGGTCGGTACGTCCGTCGTCGTCATCTCATCTCCCAACGTGCTGGTTGCCAGGTGCGGCCGCGGCGTCGAAGTGATCGACGTAGATCGTCCCGCCGGGGCCACGGAGGTAGATGCCGCGATTGGAGATCTCGATCCGGAACATGCCGTCGGGGCTGACCAGCGAGTTGGCGCCCGGCTCGCCTCTTGGTCCCTGCTCGCCCGCGGGCCCTGCGGGGCCAGGTGGGCCCTGCGGCCCCGGCGCGCCCTCCACGTTCCACTCCAGGCGGCGGGAGGGGCGACAGCGCTTCCAGCTTCTTTCGCTTCTGATGATCCTGAGCTCGCCGTCTGAGCTGATACAGGCGCGGATGGTCGCGCTCTCCGACTGCGAGACATGTGCGAAGGCCGTCTGGCCTGCGAAGGCCGTGACGAGGCCGGCGAGCAGGCCCGCGACGAACAGCGCGCCGCGCTTCATGGACGGTCGTGGCATGGCGGCATCTCCTCCTGCAGGTGAACACCGCCATGCAAGCCGATCTGACAACGCGTGCCTATCCCCCGTCGGCGGGCTCTCTCATCCTTCGTTCGAGTGAGTCGGTGGGCCTGGCCGCGCCCCCTGCCGCGGATAGGATCGTCCGGTGTCCGAACCTCGCTTGACGACGATGCCCGGCGGGGAGAGGGTCGTCTCCGAGCGTATCCGGGGCATCCGCTCCGTGGCGGTCGGTGTGTGGATCGGCACCGGTTCCCGTGACGAGCCCGACAACCGCGCCGGTGTCTCCCATTTCATCGAGCATCTGCTCTTCAAGGGGTCGTCGCGGTACTCGGCACAGGACATCGCCGAGCTCTTCGACACGATGGGGGCGGAGCTCAACGCCGCCACCTCGCGCGAGGCGACGATGGTGTACACGCGTGTTCCCGACGACGCGCTCGAGCAGGCGGTCGCTGTGATGCTGAACATGGTCTTCGATCCGTCCTTTGCCGATCTCGACAGCGAGCGCGAGGTGGTGCTGGAGGAGATCGCGATGGTGGAGGACAACCCGCAGGATCTCGTCCACGACCTGGCCGGGGAGGCGGTGTTCGGTGGGCATCCCCTCGGGCGGGCCGTGATCGGCCGATCCGACGTGATCGCGTCAGTGTCGCGGCGAGCGCTGCGTGCCTTCCACGGCGGCGCGTACACCGGGCCGAACGTCGTCGTGTCGGCAGCCGGGAACATCGCGCACGACCGGCTCGTCGAGCTCGTGGGAGGTGCGGCGCGGGCCGGGACGGGGAGGGGTAAGCCGCCCGGCCGCACACTCGTCCGCTCGATGCGCCCGTCGTGCCGGTTCCACCGCAAGCGGACGGAGCAGTACCACGTCGTGCTCTCGGGGCCTGGTGTCTCCCGAACCGACGACAGACGCTTCGCGCTGGCACTGCTCGACGCTATCGTCGGCGGGTCGGCGTCGTCCCGGCTCTTCCAGGAGATCCGTGAGAAACGCGGCATGGCCTACAGCGTGTACAGCTACACGTCGCAGTTCCAGGAGACTGGGCAGGTGGGCATCTACCTGGGGACCCGCGAGGACAATCTCGGCGAGTGCATGCGCGTGACCGCCGGCGAGCTCGCGAGCCTGGCCGGGGGAGAGCTACGCCCGGGTGAGCTCGAGCGCGCAAAGCAGAACATGCGCGGAAGGCTGCTGCTGGCGCTCGAATCGACCTCGTCGCGCATGACGCGGCTCGGGCGGTCGGTGCTGACCGACGTGCCCCTGCTCGACGTCAAGGAAACCCTTCGCCGGGTAGATGCCGTGACACCGGACGAGATCGGCGCACTGGCGCACGAGCTGTTCGCGCCCGAGCGCCTCTCGGTGGCCGGGATCGGCCCGAGCGAGAAGCGGTTTCGCGCTGCGGCGGCACACGTCGCACCCTTGGGGGCGGTGTCGTGAAGGTCGTGCTGTTCGGTCGCGAGGGCAAGGTCGGCTCCGTCCTCGCACCCGCCCTCAGGGAGGCCGGGCACGAGGTGACGGCGCTCGAGGTGGGGGAGAGCACCGATCTGGCCGGGCACGAGGTCGCGGTGGACTTCACCGCTCCCGCCGCCGTGCTCGGCAACGCGTCCACGGCGCTGTCCGCGGGCGTTCCGTGCGTGATCGGGACGACCGGGCTCGGCGACGAAGGGCGGCGGACGCTCGACGAGCTCGCGCGCAAGCGTAACGTCGCGTGCTTCGTCGTTCCCAACTTCGCGATCGGTGCCGTGCTGATGATGCGCTTCGCGGAGATGGCGGCCAGGCTCATGCCGCACGCCGAGATCGTCGAGGCCCACCACGAGACGAAAGTGGATGCTCCCTCGGGGACCGCACTGGCCACCGCGGCGCGCATGGGTGGGAACGTGCCGATCCACTCCATCCGCCTGCCGGGCCTGATCGCCCACCAGGAGGTGATCCTCGGCGCCGCCGGCCAGTATCTGACGATCCGTCACGACACGACCTCGCGCGACGCCTTCGTCCCCGGCGTGCTGCTCGCGCTGGAACGACTGCACACGCTGCCGGCCGGGCTGACCGTCGGGCTGGAGGCGGTGCTCGGAGAACCGGTGTCCGACTGAAGTCGGACACCGGTGTTCGCGTCAAGTCCGCGGGAGGGCGAGGCGCCCTCCCGCGGAGTCGTACCTGGATCGAGGCTACTTGGCGGCGATCTTCTCGAGCAGCGCGATCATCTTCTCTTCGTTCGTCGGGCCGGGATCCTCGGCCGGCTTGGTCATGCGAGCCATCACGGCCTGCATCGGCTTGACGACGAAGAAGAAGATGGCGGCTGCCACGGCCACGAAGGTGACGATCGCCGTCAGCAGCCTTCCGTATCCGAATTCCGCGTCGTTGATGGTGAACGACAGGCTCGAGAAATCGGGCTTGCCGATGATCATCGCGATGATCGACATGAGGATGTCGTCCACAAGCGAGGTCACGACGGCGCCGAACGCGACGCCGATCACGACCGCCACGGCAAGATCGACGACGTTGCCTCTCATGAGGAACGCCTTGAACTCGTCCATGATCTTCACACTTGCCTCCCTGAGGTAGATGAGCCTGGCCCTCGGGTAGCGCCAATACTGCGTCGCGGCGGCTCCCGATCGACCGTTGAGAGAGGATTCATACCCGGTCGGGCGGCCGGATACAATGCGGGGCATGCTCGGTGACGTCCTCACCGCCATCGTCACACCCTTCCGGCCCGACGGAGCCGTCGACCTCGACGCGTTCCGCCGCCTGGCGCGACACCTCGTCGACAACGGCTCAGACGGCCTCGTCGTGTGCGGGACGACCGGCGAGGCGCCGACGCTGACGGACGAGGAGCGGATCGCGCTCTTCGCCGCTGCAGTGGACGAGATCGGCGACCGCGCCACCGTTGTCGCGGGCACCGGGACGTACGACACGGCACACTCGATCCATCTCACCCGTGAGGCGGAAGCGCTGGGTGTGGACGGCGTGCTGGTCGTCACGCCGTACTACTCGAAGCCGCCGCAGCGCGCGATCGTCGCGCACTTCGCTGCGATCGCCTCCTCGACATCGCTGCCGATCGTCGCCTACAACATCCCGGGCCGCGTCGTGATCAACATCGAACCTCCGACGATGACGCAGCTTGCCGCGATCGACCACGTGGTCGCGGTGAAGCAGGCCTGGCCGGATCTCGACGAAGCGCGGCACATCGTCGACCTCGGGCTCATCCTGTACGCGGGGGACGATGATCTGATCCACCCGTTCCTGCAGCTCGGCGGCACCGGCGGGATCTGCGTGCACACCCAGGTCGTGGGCCCGCAGGTGAAGGAAATGATCGACCGCTACAAGGCCGGTGACACCGCGGGAGCTGCGGAGCTCGACGGGGAGCTGCGACCCGCGATCGACCT
>JBJXGY010000084.1:0-64817 GCA_046160185.1 Gaiella sp.
ATCCGGCCGGCTGTGAAGCTGAAGTGGTTGCCCGTGACGAAGTAGGCGTCGAGGTTCTCCGCGCCGTCGCGCAGCTGAAGCTTCGCGTAGTCGTTCTCCATCACGCCGACGAAGACACCTGTGCTGCTCTCCGCGAGGCTGAGTGGCGAGATGCCCGCGTGCTCGAGAGCTTCCCACGAAACCTCGAGCAAGAGGCGTTGTTGCGGATCGAGGGTCTCAGCCTCTCGCGGCGAGATGCCGAAGAACGCCGCATCGAACCCGGCGACGTCGTCGAGGAACCCACCCTCCCGCGTGTACACCTTCCCCGGAGCGTCCGGATCCGGGTCGTACAGCTCGCGCAAGTCCCATCGCCCAGGCGGAACCTCTCGCACCGCGTCGACCCTGTCCTCGAGGAGGCGCCAGTAGGCGTCGGGCCCGTCGACGCCTCCGGGCAGCCGGCACCCGATGCCGATGATGGCGATCGGCTCGCGGCCGACGCGCTCGGCCGCTTCGAGCCGCGCCTCGAGCACGTCGATGGCGAGCAGCGCCTGCTTCAGCGGTGAGAGGTCGTCGCGAGCTTCAGCCACCACGTATCCGATTGAGCTTCACCGACAAAAGAGCCGCCGCCTCTTCCTCGGTGAGGCTGCCGACATCGAGGCTCCCCTCGTCGGACGCTGTTGAGGGAGGAGACCCTGCCGACGGGGCTTCGGCGGCGAGGACTTCCGTCAGCAGGTAGTCGGCGATCGCTTCGACGGTCGAGTGCTCGAACACGAGCGTCGCCGGGAGGTCTCGGCCCACGTCACGCCCGAGAGCGTTCGCCACCTCGAGGGCGGAAAGCGAATTCATGCCGACGTCGAACAACCGGCTTCCACTTCCCGCAAGGCGGTCGGCGTCGATGCCGAGGATCGCGGCGACCCGGGCCCGCACGTGCCCGATGACGACCGTCGCCCGGTCACGGGCGGCGGCGTCGTGGTAACGGGCGACGAGCTCCGGCGTGGAGGCACTCGCCGCCACCGAGTCGGGTTCTCCGCCGTCGAGCCAGTCGAGCCAGACTCGGTCGCGACGCCACGGCACAGTGGGGAGCACGGAGGTCACCCGGCCGGTGAGGCCCGACGAGGCCCAGTCGATGTCTTGCCCACGGACGAAGAGGACGGCCACCGCCCGTGGGGAGAAACCGTCCGCCGGCAACCGGCCGTCGTCGTATCGCCTTGCCTCGACGGCGGCGACCAGGGCCTTGACGTCGTCCGGGAGAGCCGGCACGTCCGTGTCCGTACCGGTGACGGCGACCAGCACGGACTCCGTCTCCCGTCCTGCCAGGAAGGCGGACAGCCCGTCCCGGAGCTGGTCGAGCGTGGTGGCGACGATCGCCAGCCTGCAGCCCTGATGTGTCCTCCCCAGGGCTGCCGTATACGCGATGTCGGCGAACTCCACGTCGGGAGACTCGTGGAGCGAGCTCCGCAGAGCGTCCGCGAGGGCCACCAGCGATTCCGGGGTGGGTGCCGAGAGCGGGACGACGGCCCCGCCGAACGAGGGCACCGACGGTTCCCGTGCGGGTGCCTCGAGCACCACGTGGGCATTGGCACCGGCCATCGAAATGGCGGTGACGCCGGCCACCGCCGGACGATCCGGCGCGGGCCAGGGCCCGCAAGAGACCTGCGCCACGAGCCCGAGCTCATCCAATGGGATCGCCGGATTCGGATCCGAGAGATGCAGAGTCGGTGGGATGACGCCTTCCCTCATCGCGAGGGCAACCTTGATCACGCCGGCGATCCCCGCGGCCGAGTCGAGGTGCCCGAGGTTGGTCTTCACCGCGCCGACGGAACAGGGGTGATCACGGCCCGCTGCCATCCCGATCACACGCCCCAGAGCCTGAACCTCGATGGGGTCACCCTTCGGCAAACCGGTGCCGTGGAGCTCCACGTAGTCGACGGTCGCCGGGTCGACGCCCGCCACCCGGTACGCGGATTCGAGGACGGCCTGCTGGGCGGAACCGCTGGCGGCCATGATCCACTCGTTGCGGCCGTTGTGGTTCACGGCCGAGCCGCGGACGTACGCGTAGACACGGTCGGAGGACGTCACGTCGGAGGCGCGCTTGAGAACGAGAAGCCCCGCGCCCTCACCGCGCACGAAGCCGTCGGCGGCGGAGTCGAGGGTGCTGCATCGGCCGACGGTCGACAGTACGCCTGCTTGGGACAGCATGGCGGTCGCGTCCGGAGCGAGCACGAGGTTGACCCCACCGGCCAACGCCATCTCGTTCTCCCCCAACCACAGGCTCTGGCAGGCGGCATGGAGCGAGGCGAGAGAGCCGGCACAGGCGGCATCGATCGCGACGCTCGGGCCCCTCAGGTCGAACGTGTACGAGATCCGCCCGGCGGCGAAGGCGAACCCGTTTCCTGTCATCGAGTAGCCGGTGAGCTCCTCGGGATGGCGGCCCTGGGCCCGGACGTAGTCGTTCCACATGATCGCCACGTAGACGCCCACGGGACGGCCGGCCACCTGCTCGAAGGGGACGCCCGCATCCTCGAACGCCTCCCATGCGACCTCGAGGAGAAGCCGATGCTGGGGATCCATGAACTTGGCCTCACGCGGGGCGATCCGAAACGCCCTCCAGTCGAACCCGTCGACGCCCTCGAGCAGCCCCGCTCGCTGAGTTCCTCCGCCCGGTGTCATGAAATCTCGCCGTCGCCCGGGGGGAACGTCGGCCACCGCGTCGGTGGCGGACGAGAGCAATCTCCAAAACGCCCGTCCGCCGTCGGCGCCCGGGAACCGGCAGCCGATGCCGACGATCGCGATCGGCTCAAGGCCACGACGGGCTGGGCCGGCGGTGTTCGTCATCGTCGCTCGTGCCTACCGACCGGAGACGACCAGCGTGGTCAGCGTGTCGAGATCCTTGAAGTGCTCGATCGTGATCTTGTCGTGCGGGATCGTCACGTCGAACCGCTTCTTGACGAAGGTCACGAGGCGAGCGATCTCCATCGAGTTCAGCAAGCCCCACGCGATGAGCGGTGTCGTCGCATCCAGACCCACGTCCTCGCCGTCGAGGATCCTGTCGGATATGTATCGCTTGAGATCGTCGAAGACCTCGGATTCGGTCATCCTGTCAGCTCCATTTCTTCCCGTTCGACCAGCGCGGCCCGATCGACCTTCCCGTTGCGTGTCCGCGGCAGCTCGGGAACGAACCGAGCGGAGTCCACGATCATGTAGCGAGGCAGCCGCTCGGCGCAGTGCCGCTTGAGCTCGAGCAACGACGGTGCCTGCCCGCTCGCGGCCACCCCGTAGGCGACCAGCCGTGCATCCACTCCCGAGCCCGCAACGACGACGGCTATCTCTCTGATCGCATCATGGTCTGCCAGCGTCGCCTCGATCTCGCCGAGCTCGATCCGATGGCCTCTGACCTTCACCATGTGGTCGCGACGCGCCACGTAGACATAGTTGCCGTCATCTTCGAGCCGCACGATGTCGCCGGTGGCGTACGGGCCGGCGCCGTGGGCCTCGCGTCCCCAGTATCCGAGCAGCACCGTGGGCCCCGTCACCATCAGCTCTCCGAGCTCGCCCACGCCGGCCCGCTTGCCGGCTTCGGTCACCGCCCACACCTCGTCGCCGGAGCACGCCTTGCCGATGGGCACAGGGGCGAGCCGGTCATCGGAGATCTCGGTGACCTCGTAGAAGGTGCACACGTTCGTCTCCGTGGGCCCGTAGAGGTTGAGGAACCGCGAGCCCTCGAAACGCGAGAAGAGACGGCGGAGGTGGCTGATCGGGAACGGTTCCCCCGCGAATAGCCACGCCCTGACCAGGACGTCGCTGCGGTCGAGCAGGCCTCCTTGATCCATCATGAGGATGAGGGCCGAGGGAACCGAGTACCAGATCGTGATGGCCTCGTCTGCGATGAGCTCCACCAGCCGACCGGGGACGTATTGCAGCCCGTCGGGAATCAGCACCACAGAGGCTCCGGCCATGAAGGCCACGTAGACGTCGAGCACCGAGAGGTCGAAGTGGAGCGGCGCGTGGTTGGAGAACCTGTCAGAGGGGGTCGGCGAAAGCTCGCCGTGGGCCCACTCGATGAAGGCGAGGGCGTTCCGGTGGCTCACGCACACACCCTTCGGTGTCCCCGTCGAACCGGACGTGTAGAGAATGTACGCGAGGTCGTCCTCTCCGACCCTCGACGTCGGTAGCGGCGCCTCTGACACGGCCGGGAGCGGATCGCTGGCCGTCCCCTCGGGCAACAGCAACGCCGGCAGGGAGGCGAGGTCCCCGGCGAGCGCGGTTTCCACCCGGCCGTGCGTCGTGACGACGGCCGCCATGCGGCAGTCCCGCATGATCCCAGCGTTCCTGGCAACAGGGGCCAGGGGATCGAGTGGCACATAGGCGGCTCCGAGGCGAAGCACCCCCTGCATGGCGGCCACGGCGAGTGTGGACTTGTCGAGCCAGATGCCGACACGGTCGCCGGAACGCACACCCAGCTCGGCGAGCGCCCGCGCGATCCGGTCGGCCGCTCGATCGAGCTCACCGTAGGTCATCGCGCAGTCGGGACCACGGACGGCGAGCGCGTTCGGGTCGCGCGCGGCCGCCTCCGACAACAGAGCGTGGAGGGAGTGGTTCGGTTCTGGTGCGAGCGGGCGCGTCGAGCTAGGAGCGGTCGCCGCCATCACCCCTCCAGCCAGTTGGCGATGATCGAGCGCTGAATGTCGGAGGTTCCGGAGACGATCGTGCTGCCGATGGCGTCACGGAGGTCGCGTTCTATCTGGGACTCCGTGGCGTAGCCGTACCCGCCGTGGATGCGGATCGCGTCTTCGCTCGACCTGACGAAGCATTCGCTCAGGTGCAGCTTGGCCACCGCGGCCTCGAAGGCGGCCGGCTCGCCCTTCGCCTTCAACCAGGCGACCTTGTACAGGATCAGGCGGGAGGTCTCCAACCTCACCGCCATGTCGGCGATCCGGTTCGAGACCGACTGGAACTGTCCGATCGGCTTGCCGAACTGGCGGCGCTCCCGCGCATACTCGACACAGGTCTCCAACTGACGCTGCATGGCACCGACGTGCGTAGCCAGGATCGAACCCCGTTCCCATTCCATCGAGCTTCCGAAGATCGCGGCGCCGGCGCCTTCCGGCCCGAGCCGGCTCTCCTCGGAGACGAAGCAGTCCGACAGCACGAGCTCGCCCATCGGAGCGGTCCGCAGTCCCATCTTGTCGATGTCCCGGCCCACCGAGAAGCCCGGCGTGCCGGTCTCCACGATGAAGGCGGTCAACCCCCACTGGCCGAGCTGGGGGTCGAGGGTCGCAAAGACGAGCGCCAGATCGCAATGAGGCGCGCTCGTCACGAAGGTCTTCGTACCGTTGAGCACATATCCACCGTCGACGTGGACTGCCCTGGTGGCGAGCGAGTGGGCATCGGAGCCGGAGCCCGGTTCCGACATCCCGTGGGCTCCGATGAGGTTCCCGGCGATCAGGCCAGGGAGGTAACGCTCGCGCTGCCGATCGGAGCCGAACTCGGCGATCGGATGCTGCACGCTCCACATCTGGGCGTTGAGGGCGAAGAGGAGGCCGTTGTCCCGGCACCCGTAGCCGAGACCCTCCATCGTGAGGATGGTGGTGAGCATGTCTGCCTCAGCTCCCCCGTGCGCCCGCGGGAACGGCAGACCGAGAACACCGAAGTCGGCGCACTTTCTCCACGCCTCCCGCGAGAACTCCGCCCGATGATCCCTGCCAAGGACGTCGAGGTTGAGCTCGTGACGGGCGAAGCTCGCCGCCGCGACACGCAAAGCCTCTTGCTCGTCGTCCCAACCGAACTCCACGGATTGCCCCCCCAACTTGACCCACGCGTGACGACCGAAGCGACCGAACGCCGGCCGATCTCAGTATCTCCTGAGCGGAGCGAACCTTCAATGCCTGCGTCTCGGCACAGCGACGTCAGCGCCGGCCGGGCGGTGCGAGACGCCGGCAGGGGAGCGGTCCGGCCCCGGGCCACCGAGGCTCGCAACTCGAGGGCCCGGGGAGGCGTCCTCTGTGGTGCGGAGTCGACGCCGCGCGTCACTCCACGGGGGAGAGCGAGGGCAGCGATCGAGCGCTTGCAAGCGGGCGAAGGGGCTCGAACCCTCGACACCTGGCTTGGGAACCCGTGCCGAGCGAAACGACGCCCGACGACGCCTGAAGACGAACGATGCCCGATCCCTCATGGGTACTGGGTTTGCGGGTGGTCGAGGCCATTGTTCTAGCCGATCGAGGGGACCACCGAATCCGTAGGTTCTGATTCGTTTTGGGCATGACGTGGGCACGGACCGGCCGTGCGCGGTGACCATCAGAGGCGTGTCGTCACATGATCCCGAATGCACAAGCCGATGCCGGGCTCATCTTCCCAGGCTCGGCTGACCGGAGCAGAGCCACGGCGGAGAGTGGATTTTATTGGGGTAGCCGGCCAGCGTCTCCGAAATACTCGACGGACCAGGCGACCCGATCAGCTGAAGTTCGAGCGCGAACGTGACCGTAGGTTCTATCCACCTGGAGATTCCGGCCTGAAGCCCGGAGTAGCCGCTCAACCTCCCGTGGTCGCCCCCGGCGTCGAGTCGACCGTGCCTTGGCAGTTGTCGTGTGTGCCTCTGTCGTTCTAGCGTGGATCCAAGCCCGCTGTTCGTCAGTCGGAGGGGGGTGAAGTCCGCGCCGATAAGGCGTGAGGGCAGACACAACTCGCCCATCTAGAAGATCCGTCCAGATACCCTCATGCCGCGCATCGTCGGAGCCGTGATGCGAGACCTTGAAGAGCGTGGCCGGGCCATCTTCAAGCCAGCGCTTCGGTGTTCCACCAAGCACCGCAGACCACCCTCGGTTCTCGGCGCCCGGTTCCGCCAGGTCTCCGCCAAGCAGAATTCGCGCCGCGCCCGCGCGCACCCAAAGCGCAACTGAGCACTCGTTCGGTCCAACGTCCACACTTCGCCGAGCCGGTGCGAGCCCCGAGGCGCGATACGCCAACATAGTCAACCCCCGCCTTACGGCCTCTGGGCTTGGGGAGAGACTCCAGACGTCGAACGCAAAGGGCGCCGGATCCGAGAACAAATCGAGGTTCCACTGCGCCCACTCTGGAGATGCACCACTTGCCGCCCGTCGCCTGATGATCTTCCGGGCCTCATCGACGCCCGACCCCTGACGGATGTTCGCATGTTCCTGCTCCAACACGTGCGCATTGAAGTCACGTCGGTTCATCGCGGCCGAGCACACGAATTTGGCGTTCGTACAGGCCTGATCTACTTCGTCGATTCCGCGGATGTGATCGTCATCCCAGTGCGTCACCACGACTAGTACGACGTTCTCCGGTGAAACACCAATCTCTTCAAGGTATGTGAGCCCGACAGGCGTCTGAACCTCGGGCGCAAGAATCGAATCGACGATCATCCAGCGCCCTCCGCCGGCGTGAATGACGAGACACTCTCCGACGCCACGGCCGAATAGTGAAACCTCGATCTCGTCAGCCGCGGGCGGCTGAAGCATCATCCGGTGAAGCGGAAGCGAAATCCGTGAGAGCGCCAAGCCGCGGCGAAATAGAATCTGCTTCCTTAGAGGCATCGTCACAGCCCAGCCGCTGCGAGATCCAATCTGCTTCTTGTTGCACGCCCTTGCGCCGGGTTGCTCGTATTGCTGGCAAGCGACGGAAGCGAATCATCGACACGTGCTTTCGCTGGCCCGCACCGCTGGTCTCTCGGGCAATAGTCCAGTAGAACACAGCACCCGGGCTGATGAGTCGGACATCGCCTTGTGACACTTCGTCCAGTTCAAACTGAGCGAACTCGTCTTCGCCCGTCTTTGTCAGGTCGGTCAGCCGCGCCCCGAACACTCCGCCGTCGACCCATTCGACCACGCCCTCCCACTCTTGCAGCGGCTCCACGCTGCCCGGCGCCCGATAAGGCCTGGCTCGCGAGGTATACCGAACTCCTGCTAGCTTCGCGAAGCCCGCTGTCACCAGCCTCTCGTTCACGAACTGATCGCCTTCCGGGTCCGTCGTCACAGGCCCGAGACGTCCAACCCGGGGCGCGAGGAACTCCGGTTCTGGATCGGTCCGCACATCACGAACAGCGTCGATGCTGGAAACCAAAGCCTCAGGACTCGCCGTGTGGAGCGATTCTCGAAGAGCAACGCTCATATCATTTGCATGATATGCAATGTGATGGCGTTCGCACGCTCTCGGGACGGCTCCCACACATCCGTGAGGACATCGGCAGCTCGTGCCGCGTTGCTGCTTGGCTCGTTGGCGGCGCCAAACTGAAAGTGGTCGTTGATGCCAACGAGGATCTCAAGCGGCGTGTCCGCAGGGGCCGGGCCTACTGTCACATTCGTGTGACCCGGCACGTCTGCATACCTCCGTTCGAGCTGGATGACGAGGCGGAGTAGTCCAGCCCGACCGCCGTCGGTGAGCGCCGCCCACGGCTCGTTCGGGGCAACGCGATCGCCAACGGCGTGCCACTCGTCCACGGTATCCACGCGGTAACGGCTGTCTCGGTTTAGGCCGAGTGACTCAGCCGAAGTCTCGCCGTGCAAAGACAGAGTGCCAAGCGCCAGGTCTCTCAGCTCGAGGTGTGAGGCCGACTCGCGCGAAGTAAAGGAGATCCTCCCCGGCAGGGCTTGGAATGACAGCCACCCAGCCTCGAAGACCAGCAATTCGTTCTTGACCGCTTGGATGCCCTCAAGGGCCGTCTCCACAAGCTCGGCGGGGAGTAACTCCCGAGCCCCGAACCACGAGGGATGGAAGGTCGACGGATTGAACTCACCGATGACGACGATACTCGTGGTAGCGGATCTCAGCTGTGCGCCCATTACGCTGAGTCTAGACCTCCTGACGTTGCTTCCCCACCTGCCGCGCCGTCAACCGTGCTCGCGCCCGCGCTCCGGCGCGTGACCGGCGAGACCGCGGCGCTGGTGCTGCGCCCACGATCCTGGCCGGGTGTCTCAGGCGGATACGGGCCACGCCAGGAAAACGCGGGCCCGCCCCTCGCGCCATTGCGACAGGAGCGTGTCACAGCAGGCAGCGAGAGATCGATCATCGGGCCCGCCGCTTCACCCCGAGGAGGCTGTCGAAGCGGCCCTCATCGTGGGCTTTCACGATCTGCTCCGGGGTCATCGACCGGATAGCGGACACGTCCACAATCTGGCCAGCCGTCTCGGTTTGTCGTGCGCCTTGATCGGCGCTGCCGCGTCGCGGCGCCGTCTCGGACGGCCGTACGGCATCGGCCAGCTCGGCATCGTGCGTCCCCGGGTCGCGGCCCGCGAGCAACTCCGAAAACTGGCCACGCCTGTGCGCCGCGTCGATCGCGGCTGGAGTCATTCCCCGGAGCTCTTCGCGCGTGAGCTGTTCAAGCGACACCGAGCGCACCTCGACGCCGAGGCTCGTCGAAGCCCGGTTCCTCGACCGCCACGGTGGGACGCTTCGGCGGGTTTGTCGCGGCTGCCGCGAACCGCAAGAGCGACACGGCGTCGAGCTGGCCGATAGAGTTCACGGAGATCTGTTCCCGCAGGTCGCAACGGAGCGCGCCCGGGGTGAACGGCAGCGCCGCACCGGCGTGCGCCCGGGCGACGTCGAACTCCGAAAGCCAAGCGAGCGCCGCACGAGCCAACCCGATGTCGCCGGCGTGGGCGATTGCCTCCCCGATCGCCGCTTGGTACCGCTCGGTTGCTTCGCGCTCGACAGTCTCAAACCCGGCGATCCATTCACCGCGACACTCGCCGATCGCGTCGGCCAGCGCGTTGCCCGCCGCGTCAAGCGCCTGCCCTAGCGCAGCGAAGCGAACCTCCGCTGCGGCCATGGCCGAGAGCACTGCCGTCTCGTGCTTCGTCGACGGCTCGGGGTCACGTCCCGCGGAATACTCCGCGGCCATCGCGTCTCGATCCGCGGTCCGCGCGGCCTTCAACCGCGTCTCGAACTCCCGCAGTTCAGCCTTGGTTACCGACCACTTGCGGGCGAGATCGTCGAACGGCACTCGCTCCTTTTCGACTGAAGGAGGGGCAAACGGAGGCGTCCGGAGTGACGCCACCGGACTTCTGGATTGGCTGCGATTTATCACGGAGGACCTTTCGTGGTTGAAAGCCGATTCGGCTGTTCCTCAGATTTCTCTTTGGATGATGCGCCTATGTGGCCAGATAGACGCACGATGCTGGTGTCGCCTGTCCGCGACTCCTAAAGCGTCGGGCCTGGGGCCGATCCCACTGTGGATCGAGCCCCGGGCCTAGACGAAACAGGGGGGTCACTCCGACAAGGCGGTTACAGTTGAAGCAACGAACTTAGGAGCGGACATGAGCATCAAGGATCAGGCGACATGGCAGCCGATGCGCTGAGACCCTGCCCCCTATGCTCCGGGCGACTGCCAGTCGCACAGCTCGGCGCGCACCTCCGCGCACACCTAGACGAGAGGCCCGAACTCCCCCCCGACAGCTGGAGCGTCGTCGGTGACGCGGAGACATTGACGATCGAATGCGGCAGTCGGGTCTCCGACGCAGCGGCTCTCGTTCTAGCACGGGAGGCAACACGATTCGAGAACCCAGAGACGCGCGCATGGGCCGAGCGTGGGCTCGCGAACGTTCGGATAGTCAGAGCGCATGTCGCTACCGCGCAGCTCGCGTCGGCGACAACCTCAGACATTGGCGCGACTACGATGGCTGCCAGGAACCCGATGGTGAACGGGAGCATGGCTGCTCAGTCTGCCCGGGTGTAGTCGAGGCATCCGCGGAAGCCCGGTCCGGGGTCGGGTCCGAGGAACTCGGTTCCTCGATCGGCCGGTCCAGCGAAGTCGGCCCTCGGGATGTGGAAGCAATACCAATCTGCCGCCTCCTCTCCGGGGAACGGACTGCCGGCGCCTTCGGGCACCTTGACGCGGCACGTGTAGCGGCTGGACTCGCTGGCGCTGGTCGGTTGTGGGTCGACCCACCGGCATTCGGTGATCTTCCCGAACGGGGAGTACGCGTCGGTATACGCGGTCGCCTCATCGAGCGCGATGCGCTGCCGTTCTTCCGCCGAAAGCGACGTTCCGCAGCCAGCGGCTACGGCTGCCGTGAGTGCGACTGCGACCGCGGCGGCTGGTGTGACCATCTTTCAGAGCCCGAGCCGCGTGAGGTGGTCGGCCAGCAGCACGGCTTGGAGGCGTTCGAGGCCGTCGGGCGGGTCGTCGAGGACATGGATGATCGAGTCGCGGTCGAGCACTGTCAGGTCGGCTCCGTCAGTTGCACGCTCGAGCCGTTCGGCCGTCTCGGCGTCGCCCGCGGCGCGGAGGAGCCGGGCGAGCTCGGCGACCCGTTCGGGTATCAGGTCGACGTCACCGATCCGCACTTCACGCGGACCGCATGCGTTGGCACCTCGGGCACAGTGCCGGATGATCCTCGGCGAGCCGTCTTCCCGAGCCGCTACGCAGTTCCTTCACGACCACGTAGTGGCCGCAGCGTCGCGCTCGCTTTACCGTCCGTCTCGTTGCCGAGTTTGCCATCTAACGCCTCCTCGTCCGTGGGTGTTGTCGATCACGGTACCGGCTGGATTAGGGTACTTCCGCCGTTTCTTGCCGACGGTTTGGAGGGGTCGTGCCCATGACCCGGCTCCTCACAACGCGCGAGGTTGCGGCGCTCCTGACAGTGCACCCCGAGTGTGTGCTCCGCTGGTGGCGCGCCGGTCGGATCGGCGGGTATCGACTCGGCGGGAACGGGCCGCTGCGGTTCACGCAAGACGATGTCTCTGCGTTTCTGAACCCGCACCGTCGGGAGCCCTTCGCTTGCGGAGTAGCGTCACACAAAGTACCGTCCGAGGCGGCGTGATTAGGGCACGTCACCTGGTGTTTGCTGCGATGATGCGTCCGGCCCTGGCCGGCGCCCTAATCGCCGTGCCGGGGCCGCAACGCGATCGGAGGCGTCATGCCTGCTGAACCCCGCGGCCACGCTCGCAAGCTGCCGAGCGGAAAGTGGCAGTTGCGGTATCTCGATCGTGAAGGGCGACGCCGAAGCGGGGGCGCGTTCGGCTCGAAGACGGAGGCGCTCAGGCATTGGCGGGAAGTCGTCGAGCCGGAGCTCGAGGGTCGGCTCGCTCGTCGCGATGTCGACGTCCGATCCCTCGTCACGACGTTTCTCGAGCGGCACGTGGCCAGCCCCCGCACGATCGACACGCTCCGCAATCGCCTCGCCCGGCCGCTCGCCATGTTCGGCGACGTGCCGCTTCACGAGCTTGCCGGGATGGGCGACGAGATAGCAGCGTGGGAACGGTCGCTGCCGGGGCGGTACCGCTACTCGGTGATGTCCGCGTTCAGGCAGGCGCTCCGAGCGGGGGTGAGCTACGGGTACCTGCCGGTGTCGCCGATCCGGTGGGCGAACCCGCAACCAAAGCCACGCGGCATCCGTGTGTTCACGCCCGAGGAGATGGCGGTGCTCACGGTGGAACTTGGGCCGAAGCGAGCGCCGCCAATCCGGTTTGCCGCGGCGACTGGGATGCGACCGAGTGAGTGGGCGACGTTGGAGAGGCGCGACATCGATCGTGAGCGGCGAAGGGTGACCGTCCGCGGCACGAAGACGGCTCGTTCCCATCGTGAGGTTCCGCTCACGTCAGAGGCGCTATTGGCGCTCGACAGCCTGCCCCGCAGGATCGACACCGTGTACGTGTTCGGCTCAACGCGTAAGGGGCCGTTCGACCTTGCGAACTTCCGTCGGCGGGAGTGGGGGCCAGCGATCGACGCGGCTGGGGTTTCGAAGCCCGCTCGGATCTACGATCTCCGCTCGACGTTCGCCTCGAACGCGCTCGCTCGCGGCCTCACCGCCTATGAGTTGGCGCGAATCTTGGGGACTTCAATCACCATGGTCGAGTTGCACTACGGTGCGCTGCTGGACACCGCGCACGACGCGATCCTGTCCCGTCTCGAACTCGCTCCAGCCACGGGGTAGACGCGCCCAACAAGGGAATGTCGGGCCCCTCCGTTTCCGGCTCTGAGCCGCCTCGCAATAACGCTTTCCTCAGCGTCTTAGCTTCCAGAAGATTGCCTTATCACCAAAGATCTCCTCCCAGTACATCTGGAGGGAAGAGACGTCCGACTTCTTGACGGCCCAGCACGTGTTGCCAGAGATCGTTCCGCCTTGAAACACGTTCTTCGTCGGGAACTCATTGGGTAGAACCCCGCAGCTATCCTCGAACGACTGGTACGCAACGTTCGAGCGCCCGACGGCTTCGAAATCGGCATCGGACAACTGATCTCGAGCTTTCGATCCCCTGTATGTGGCGACGAGCCGCACCATAAAGAACGTCCGTCCAGCCTCCGGCGGTTCGTTGAACTGGTTCTCTGCTCGAATCTTCGGCCAGGCGGCGGGGTCGACGGCGGCGACCTTCACCACCCAGCCATCCGGAAGCCGCGCACTCTGGCCGAGAGGGATGGGATTCGCGCGTGTCCCGTGCGGACCGGCAGCTCCTGCGGGTATGACCATCACCAATACGACCGCCGCGACTACGAGACCACGCAAGCAGTGCCTCACGGTTCTTCCCATCCTTCTGAGCTCTAGCCCTCGCCGCTGGGCGCCGACATCGACGGAACAGCGCTGGCTGCCACTGCGAAATTGTGACCGCAGGTCTTACACGCACTTACACCCTTCTTCACGCTCTCTCCGCAGGCTGGGCAGATCCGACGTGATGGGCGTGTCATGAGCCAAATGAGGCTGACGACGATGAAGACGAAGAACCAAAGCACGATGATCAGCGCAACGCCAATCCCGGTTCCTGCGTCACTTGCAGCGACGCAGAGATCATCGCCGGGTGGGCAGTCTTTGGACGCCCGGTCAGAGATACCGGCAATCACCCACAGCAGGAAGAGGGCGTTGACCACGAGTAGAACCCATGTCATCTTCCTCCAGCGAGGAACTAGCCGCCGCACCGCTCACCACTCCCGTCCCAAGCCCCGGATTCCAGGTGGTCAGAGGCTAGTGAGAAAAGGCACTTGTGTCAACGAGGGAAAGTGCGTTCGAACCGCGCGTACTCTTCGCGGCCGGGCTCCCTGCGGAACAGAACGACCATGGGGCCTCAATCGCTAGTCGGCTGCCGGGAGTTTGCGTCGTCACGGTCACGCGGGGCGCGCACGAAGGAGAGCGGAAGCCTCCGAACGCGATCGTCTGGACGACACCAGAACGAGAGGCTCGATCCGTTTTGGGCATGAGGTGGGCACGCCCGACGCAGGCGAAGCCCGCAAACCCTGATGAAACCTAAGCGGGCGAAGGGATTCGAACCCTCGACACCTGGCTTGGGAAGCCAGTGCTCTACCAACTGAGCTACGCCCGCGAAGGCACCCAGTTTAGCGCCTTCAGCACTCCACGACGCCGCCGAGGTCGGGCGTCCCAGCGCCTCGGCCTCAGGACAGAGCCGCCCGCAGCCGCGTCAGGAAGGCTGCCCGGTCGGCGTGCGTCACGGTCGAGATCGTGCCGCTCTCGGGCGCGTCCCAGTCGACATCGAGCCGGCCCGCCTCCGGATCGTCCCCGACCACGACGGTGACCGGTCGGCGGGCGGCGACGGCGCTGGACGGGTCGAGCGCGACCGCCATCGCGATCGGATCCGGGAGGTCGAAGCCGGCGAGCCCCTGCGACGTCGTGGCCAGCTTCGCGACCTGGCGCTGGATGTCCATGGCGAACCGCGCCACCGGTGTTCCGAGCGCACGCAACTCCGCCTCCGTCTCCGGATCGATGACAGCGTCCGAGCACGAGATGTCCCAGCCGACGAAGGTCGCGCGGAGACCCGATTGAAGCACGACCCGCGCCGCTTCGGGATCGACCCAGGCGTTGAACTCGGCGGTCGGCGTCGAGTTCCCAGGCCCTGAGCCCGTGCCGATCATGCAGACGCAGCCGCCCATGGCGTCGACCAGCTCGGGGTGGCGGAGCAGGGCCACTGCCAGGTTGGTCAGGGGGCCGAGCGTGACGAGCGTGAGCGCTCCAGGGTCGGCCAGCAACCGCTCCGCCAGGACGTCGGCGCCGTGACCGGCGTCGGGCACACGGTCACTGAGATCAAGCCCGATGTCACCCATCCCGTCCTGTCCGTGTGTCTCCTCGGCAGTCCGTAGCGGACGCAGAATCGGTGCAGCGCACCCGGCGTGGACGGGGACCTCCGAACCGACGAGGTCGCGCACGTACAACGCGTTCTGGACGGCGCGGTCGAGCGGGACATTGCCGGCGACGACGGTGATCGCCTCCACGACCGCGTCAGGGGCACGGAGGGCCATGAGCAGCGCCACGGCGTCATCGGAGGCGGTGTCGGTGTCGATCAGGAGGCGTTGCATCGAGCTTCATCATCCCATCGCCCGCCGAGACCGCAACGCGCCGTCGGGGCCGCGCCCCCGCGTAACAGAACCCTCACAGTCGTGCCGTACGGTGGAGGCATGGCTGCCGCCGGACGCCTGTTGCGGGTCGGGATCGCCGCGTTGCTCCTCGTCGTCGCCTTTGTCGTCGCGCGGACGGGAGAAGGTGAGGCGCGTGGCGTCGCCCGCGCCGAGGGTGTCGACATCTTCCTCGGCCGGGCCACGTGGATCGACATCTACGACGTCTCCCTGTACCGGCAGCCGGAGCGAACGGCCGCCCGCATCGCGGCTCGCGGGGTGAAGACCGTGTTCGCCGAGACTGCCAACGACCGCTCGACCGTGGACGTCGTCGAACCGGCGGCGCTGGGGCGCCTCGTCGACGCGCTGCATCAGCGGGGCGTCGCCGTCGCGGCCTGGTACCTGCCGGGATTCGTAGCGCCCGGCGTCGACCTTCGCAGGGCCCGCGCGATGCTGTCGTTCTCGACGCCGGGCGGCGGCCGGTTCGACGCAGTGGCGCTCGACATTGAATCGCTCCGGCTGAAGAACACGACGCGCCGAAGCGCGCGGCTGATCTCGCTGCTGACGAAGCTGAAGAGCGAGGCGGGGGAGAGGCCCGTCGGCGCCATCGTGTACCCGCACCGCGCACTCGAGCGGCACCCGGGATGGTGGCCGGACTTCCCCTGGAGCGAGGTCGGTGCGCTGGCCGACGCGGTCGTGCCGATGGCCTACACGGGCGGCGGCTTCCGGGGGTACGACGCGACCTACGGGTATGTCACACGCTCCTTGCGACTGCTGCGGCGAGCGGTCGGTGACCAGGAGCCGCTCCACATCGCAGGGGGTGTCGCGAACCGGATGAACGCTGAGGAGCTGCAGGCCTTCGTCGACGCCACGGACGACACGACGCCAGAGGCGGGCATCAGCCTCTACGACTTCCAGACCACGACCGCCGCCGGCTGGAACGCGCTCGCCCGCGCCCTCCCCTCGTCGCCCTGATCAGAAACGATCGACGAGCCGCTCGATCCGGGCCACGCGCTCGAAGCCGAGCCCTTCGAGGATCGGCAGTGACAGCTTGCCGGCGTGGGTCACCAGCACCGGCGTCCCGCGCCGCTCTGCTTCGTGCGCCCGCGCCATGACGAGCGCCCGGTAGGCACCGCGGCCACGCGCGTGCTCGAGCGTGCCGCCGCCGAAGAGCAGCACGGCCCACTCGGTGTAGGCGGCATAGGCGGCGGCCACGGGAGCACCGTCGAGGCAGGCCACGAATGTGGCGCCGTCCACGCCCTCTCGGCTGAGATCCAACGCGAGCTGCTCCTCGTCCTGACGAAGCTTCGAGCCGCCGAACGCCCGCTGCTGAATCGCGCGAGCCTCCGCCAGCTCCTCGAGCGAGGAGACACGTCGCACTTCGATACCTGCCGCTGGGGGCCAGGCCGGGATGCCGCGCAAAGCCAGACCCACGGCGACGGGCTCGTCGGCGTCTCGCTCCAGCCCGAGCTCCAGCAGCCGTTCGACGAGATCGTGCGGCTCGCCACCGTCGCCGAGCTCCCAGCCCGCACACGACCGCCCGCGCTCACGCAGAAGCTCGCGGGCACGCGCGAGGACGGATGCCACGGCAGTGCCCGTCGTCCGCACACGCTGCACGGTTGCGGCATGCACCTCCGAACCAGGTGAGAAGAACAGTGCGAAGTCCGGCTCCCGCAGCAACTCACGACCGGGTCCGAGCGGTTGGTGCACGTTCGGGTTGGCGCACAGCTCGAGGATCACGTGAAGGCGGCGTGCAGCCGCTCGCGCGTGGTTGCGAGATGCTCGGGCAGGACCTTGACGTCGGCCAGCACCGGCATGAAGTTCGTGTCACCCGCCCAACGCGGGACGACGTGCTGATGCAGGTGAGCGGAGATCGAGCCGCCGGCGACCGCGCCCAGGTTCCAGCCGACGTTGAAGCCGTCGGGGCTGTACACGGCGCGCAGCGCCGCGATCGCACGCACGGTGAGAGCATGGATCTCGGCGGCCTCTGCCGGCTCGAGGTCTCCGAGCTCGCCGACGTGCCGGCGCGGCGCGATCATCACATGGCCGGAGGAGTACGGGAACTTGTTGAGCACGACGAACGCGGTCTCGCCCGGCCAGACCATGAGCGTCGCGTCCCCCAGTTCAGCTGCCGACTCGGCGCACAGCACGCAGCCGTCGGCCAGCCCCGCCCGGACGATGTACTCGAGCCGCCAGGGCGCCCATAGCTTCTCGCTCACTCACCGATTGTCGCAGGCTTAGATGATTGATCGGTGATTCCGGCACGTCCGGATGACGCCCGCGACACAGCGCATCGCGCGGCGCTCGTCTGCGACCCGTACAACACCGGTACTGGCACGCAGACGATCACCACACGCTGCTTGGTCGCGAACGCCCCCGACCACACCACAACCACCGATCAATCATCTAGCCGAACGCAGTAGACTCCAGCGGACTGCGGCATGAACCCCATCACGGCCCCACGGCCGAGGAGCGCTCATGCCATACCCGTTCATCGAAAGCCCCAACCGGACGCCTGTGGCGCGACGGCCGATCGATCTCGTCGTGATCCACACGATGGAGGCGCCCGAGCGAGGGGACACGGCCGAGGCTGTCGCCCGCTGGTTTGCACGGGAGGACGTGGCGGTGGCCGCCCACTACTGCGTCGATGCCGACTCGGTGGTGCAATGCGTGCGTGAGCAGGACATCGCCTGGCACGCCCGCGGCGGCAACACCCGCTCGATCGGGATCGAGCTTGCCGGGTACGCGCGGCAGGGAGACGCCGAGTGGGACGATCCCTACAGCCGGTCGCTGCTCACGCTTGCCGCCTCGCTCGCCGCCGAGATCTGCACGCGGCATCGCGTCCCGGTGCGCCGACTCGGCGCGACCGCGGTTCGCACCGGCCGGCGCGGGCTGACCGGCCACAACGAGGTGAGCCTCGCCTTCGGGAGGTCCGACCACTGGGATCCCGGTCCGGCTTTTCCCTGGGAGACGTTTCTTGCGCTCGTGGAGGCGGCCCAGCGGGAGCGGCCGCCCGATGTCGCGGGCGCCCTGGCCGACCTCAGCGAGCCGGCCCGGTGAGCGAGCCGCGATAGGGGTCGACCTGCGCTTCGGGGCAGGCCGCCCACAGTCCCCGGCGCGCGTCCTGCGCCTGCTCGCGCGCGGCCTCGAGGTCACGCGCATGCGCGCCCCGCTCTTTGCGGAAGAAGTAGGGAACCGCAGCCCCTTGCCGGACGGCCTCGATGTTCGCGTTGCCACCACCGGCGAGGACGAGGTAGCGAAGCAGGCGCCCGTGCTCGTCGCGATCGTCCAGATCTGGATCGGCGACGAGTTCCACGGTCGAGCCGCGGGGCGCGAGGCGCACGAGGATACTGCGCGACTCCTCGTAGAAGCATTCGCCACGCTCTGGCGCGTCGATCTGTACGAGGCGCACCTTCCGGCCGTCGTCGAGGCGGACGGTGTCGCCGTCGCTCGTGGACTGCACGGTGACCCTCTCGGGGCCGGCCGGCGCCGGCTCACCGCCGGCCGGCGTGTTGCGGTCGAGCTGATCGCGCAGCGCGAGCACGACGAGAGCGACCGTCATCGCGACGGCGATCGCGCGGAGCAGCCGGTGCTTCAACTCAGCCTGGCTCCACCGATATGTGTGACCGCGGAGAATTCGGCTGGGCTGTCCGGCCTGGAGCCCAGACGGACGCAACCGACCGCGCAGATCGGTGGTTCCCAGCTCAGGTCGTCGGCACCCAGACGAGGCGCAGATCGGTCACGCGGACGTCAGTCGCCTCGAGCGGGATCCCCACGGTGTCGATCTCGGCTGCGACCGCGTCCCACTTCTCCTGGATCTCCGCCACCTCGGTCACGATCTCCTCCTCGAGCGCCTGCAGGTCGGCCCCGGCGTCGGCCACCTTCTCCTCGGCGGATTCCTTGCGCTGCGCGGCCCGGGCCGAGACACCGCGGCGCGAGGCGACGCCTCCGACCGCGCTCGCGATCGACCTCGCGCTTCGCCGGCCACCGAGCAGCGCGCCCAGGACCGCGCCCGCCCCGGAGATCAGCTCGCTCGCGTGGCGGCTCCGGGTCTCGGTCGTCAGCTCCTCGACGCGGCGGCTCGCGGTGGCGATCGCCTTCTCCAGCCGGTCGCGCTTGGTCTCGAGGCGATCCTTGATCTTCGCCGCCTCGGCGTCAGCGGCCTCGTCCGCGGCGGCGGCACAACGCAGAGCGAATGCCTCCGCCGCCTCACCGGGGCGTGAGGTCAGCTTCAGCTGGCGGTTCCGCTGCAGCTCGAGCCTTCGGTTTGCGACCAGCCGACCCTTGATGTCGCTCTCCGCGTCCTTCCAGAAGGAGGCGGCTGCGACCGCCGCTTCGGGCAGCACGAACGGCAGCGCCTGCACGGGCACCGGCTTGAAATCGCGATCCTCGAAGTCGACGAGCGTCTCGCTCTCGAGCTCGAAGCCGCCGTCCAGTGGGCCGTAGAGCGCCTCGAACTCCTGCTGCTCGTCGATGCCTGCGGTGGAATCGTCGTACCGAAGACCGACGCGGGCGGCGAGGAAGGCGCGAAGCTGGGTGGCCGCGGCGGCCGCGCCGACGGATGCCGCCCACGGAGCCGCGGGGTCGAGGTAGGCCACGGCGACACCCGACGCCACCGGCGGAGCCACCGACGTGGCGTTCGCCGCCATGGGGGGCGGTGCGGCGGCACCCGCCTCTGCCGCCACCGCGGGTGTCGCCGCACGGGGCGCGCTTGCCATCAGCCGTTCCACGTCCTCCTTGGTCAACGGGCCTCGGAGGTAGGCCATCGCCCAGCGCGAGCCGAGGAGCTTCGGCTTGCTGGACTTCGCGGAGACGAGCAGGAACTGCCGCTTGCCGAGGCCGCCGATCGCGGCGTCGAGCGACGCCACGTCGGTGCCGCCGGCGGCGGAGCGCAGTCCCTCCAGCACGCGCGCCTTGTCGTTCTCGGTCTGGAGCCGGCCGACGAGCCACGTGCCCGCGTTGGACATCGCCTTGTAGTCGAGATCGACCGGGTTCTGGGTGGCGAGCACGAGCCCACACCCGAACGCGCGACCCTGCTTGAGGATCGTGAGGATCGGTTTCTTTGCCGGCGGTGCTGCGGTCGGCGGCGCGTAGCCCGCGACCTCGTCCATGTAGGCGAGGACGCGCAGGTCTGGAGTGCCGGACTGTCCGCGCATCCACGTCACGAGCTTGGAGAGCACGAGCGTGACCACGAACTGCCGTTCCTGGTCGGAGAGATGTGCGAGGTACACGACGGCTGCACGTGGCTTGCCGTCCGCGTGGAAGAGCAGCGACTGGATGTCGAGGGGCTCGCCGGCGCCCCAGGCCGCGAACGTGGGGGAGGCGACGAGCGCGTTCAGCCTGAACGCGAGCTCGATCCTCTCCTTCTCGGGGAAGAACTGGTCGACGTCGAAGACGCCCAGCTTGCGGATCGGCGGGTTCGCAATCTGGCCGATCAGCGTTCCCAGGTCGAGGTCGAGCCCGCCTCGCCACGCCGTCTCCAGCAGGTTCGAGAGCAGTACGTGCTCGCGCGAGGACAGCGGGTCGGCCTGCACTCCGACGAGGGCCAACAGGCTGGTGACGGTGCCCTCGATCTCGTCGCGGATCGCCTCGGCGTCGGTCTCCCAGGAAAGCGAAGGGGCGCGCAGCGAGCCGACGACGTTGAGCGGCACACCCGCTTCGGAGCCGGGCGTGTAGATCGTCACGTCCGCAGCGTCCCGCAGCGCCTGCAGCCGCTCGGGGCCGATGCCGTTGCCGGCCAGCCCTTCCCTCCACGCGGTCGCGGTCTTCGCCGCGAAATCGTCGGCGGAGAGCCCCTCCGCCTGCGCCTCCGACTCGTTGATCCAGGGGCGGAAGCTTGCCGCCGCCAGGTCCGGAAAGACCAGCGCGAGGTTGCCGAGATCGCCTTTCGGATCCAGCGCGAGAACGGGAATCCCGGCCAGCAGGGTTTCCTCCAGCATGGCCATGGCGAGCCCGGTCTTGCCCGATCCGGTCATCCCGACGATGACGCCGTGTGTCGTGAGGTCGGCCGATCCCACAGTCACCTGCTCGGCGCCGGGCTTGCCCGTCGCCGGGTCGAGGGCGTTGCCAAGCCAGAACGTTCCGCGGTCGGCCATGGGCGCGAGTGTAATCGCCATTAGAGTCTCGCGTCATGGGCCATGGAATCGACCTCGAACGCCTGCGGGTGGGCGACGGCGAGAGCCCGGAGCTGGCCAAGCGTGACACCGACGCCGTTCCGGGCCTGAAGAACAAGGGACACGCCGAGGAGGTGCTGTCGGATCTCCGCGAGCGCCTGGAGGTGCTGCAGGAACGCCTGTACGCGGAGGGGAGGCACAGCGTGCTGCTCGTGCTGCAAGGGCTCGACGCCTCCGGCAAGGGCGGCGTCATCGAACGGGTCTTCGAGGGCCTCAACCCACAGGGCTGCCGGGTGGCGTCGTTCAAGGCGCCCACGTCGACCGAGCTGGCACACGACTACCTCTGGCGGATCCACGCCGTTCTGCCCGCGCGCGGCGAGATCGGCATCTTCGACCGCTCGCACTACGAGGACGTCGTCACCGTGCGCATGCTCGATCTCGTGCCGGAGAAGGTGTGGCAGCGGCGCCCCGACCACATCAACGCCTTCGAGCGGATGCTCACCGACGAGGGGACCAGCATCGTCAAGGTCTTTCTCAACGTCTCCAAGGAGGCGCAGCGCGAGCGGCTACAGGAGCGTGTGGACGATCCCGCGAAGCGCTGGAAGTTCCGGCTCGGCGACCTGAAGGTGCGCGAGCGCTTCGACGAGTACGTCGCCGCCTACGACGAGGCGCTCGCGGCGACCTCGACCGCCTGGGCGCCCTGGTACGTCGTACCCGCCGACAAGAATTGGGGGAAGGCAACCGCCGTCGCGGCGTTGCTCTTGGACGCGCTCGAGCGTATCGACCCCAAGCTGCCTCCGGCAGAGGACGGGGTGGAGGGGCTCACGATCACGTGAGGACGCTCGGAGCGAGGCCGGCGAGCCCCTGAAGGGGCCCCGCCGGGCCTACCGATCTGCCGGCAGGTCAGAGCAGGATGGAGAGCACCAGCTCGGCGGGGCAGCCGCGCTGAAGCAGTGTGACCGCGTCGCCGAGTTCGACTTCGACGTGCGTCGCGATGACGAGCGCTTCCCCGAGCGGACAACCCCACTCGGCGAGTGTCTCGAAGCGGCCCCGGAGGATTTCCTCCGCCGCCATGGGCCCTAGAAGCTCGAACTGTGCCGCAGTCATGATCGCCAATGTCCCTTTCCGGTGATGCCGCAGGTGAGTCTTGCCCCAGTCTTGTCATCCACGGTGGGTGAGCGCCTCCCCTGAACGGGTGGTTCTCGTCTCCCTGAACTCAGGGACGCCGTGCCCCTGCCTGCGACCGGAATCGCCTCAGAGGAGGATCTTCAGCGCCGTGTCGACCGGGCAGCCCCGCGTGATCAGCTGCTCGGCGGCATGCAGGTCGATATCGACGTGAGCAGCGAGAATGGCTGCTGCGTCGGTGTCGTAGCCGGCTCGGCTGAGGACATCGAACCGCCAGCGCAGCACCTCGACTGCGTCCGCCTCTTCGAGCATTTCGAACTGAGCTGCTGTCATGACCATCGTCTCCTGGTTTCTCCCTCGTCGTGTCCACCGTGGGTGGGTAGGGCACATACCTCGGCATGGGGGAGTCCGAGGATGATTCCCTCGATGGAGTGATTCGTCGCGGGTGACCTGCTCACCCGGCACGGGTGACGCCCGCCGCTGTCGCGGACACGGGCGCTGGGCTACCGTTTGCGGTCCCTGCGGACCCGGGAGTCTCGTGCACGTACGCTCGCTGATCGGACTGGCCCTGCTGCTCGCGGCGCTCGTGGCGATCGCTGCCGCCGCTGCGCAGCAGACGTACGCCGACCCAGCCGGGGACGCCGGCGCCGCTCCGGACATCACCGGCGTGACCGTGTCGGACACGAGCGAGGGACTGGTCACCTGGGTCGTGACCACGAATGCGGCGGCCCTGACCGCGGACACGGTGCTGTCGGTGACGCTCGAGACCGACGGCAACTCGGCGACAGGGGATACCGCCGGATTCGACTACTACGTGGGGATCGACGGGTCGAGCTTCGTCTTCGGCAAGCTCGAAGGCTCCTCGCTCGACGCCGCCGTCCCGGGCACGACCGTCGCAGCGTCGTTCAGTGCCGGCACCTTCACCTTCAAAGTGCACAAGGGCGAGATCGGCAACCCGGCGACGACTGTCCGCTTCTACGTCGACGCGCTGCTGTACTCCGGGAACATCGTCACCGCGAGTGACACCGCTCCCGACGGAGGTGCCGTGTGGGAGTACCGGCTCACGCCGCCGCGCCCGCGGCCGCCGCTCGTGCTGACGGCCGGCACTCCGGTGGCAGCGCCCGCGCGGCCGGCAGCGGGAAAGCGGGTGACGGTCTCGGTGCCGGTCACCCGCACGGACACCGGAGCGGCTGTCACGTCCGGCACCGTCTCGTGCCTCGCGTCGGTCGGCAACCGGCCCGTGCCTGCCGCCGGCCGCTTCACCGGTGGCCTGGCGCGCTGCACACTCAAGGTGCCGGCGAACACGAAAGGCAAGAAGCTTCGTGGTGCCGTCACCGTCGTCTTCGAGGGCAGGCAGGTGAGGAGGCCGTTCGCGTTCACCGTCAGCTGAGCGGCCGTCGCGGGATCGTTGCGGTTCTCGCGCTCGCCGTCTCGCTCCCGCTGGCCGCGACCGCCGCCGTCGGCCAGTCGTCGTTCACCGACCCCTCCGGCGACGCCGGAGCCGCTCCGGACATCGTGAGCGTGTCGATCACGAACACCGCGGAGGGCCAGCTCACCGTCACCGCCACCGCACCGTCACACCCGGTCCTCGTAGCAACGCAGTTCGTCGACGTGCTGATCGACGTCGACCGCAACCCGAACACCGGCGGGTTCGGGCTCGGCGCCGACTACGCGTTCGAGATCGGCGCGTCCGGCGCGACGACCTTCGTCCGGCTCACCGGCGACCAAACCAACGCGAACACGGGCCGCCGGACGCTGACGGCGAGCTACGTCAACGGACGCCTGACGTTCTCGATCAACCGCAGCGAGCTCGGGAACACCGCGGCCCTTGGCGTGCTCGTGTTCGGCGGCGCCGTGGACGCATCGGGCGAGAATCTCGCTGGCCTCGACCGCGCGCCCGACAACGGGTTCTTCCAGTACGAGCTGCAGCTGCCCGCGCCCAAGGTCCGGCTCACGGCCGACGCGCCCATCCCGGTACCCGGTCGGCCCGTGGCGGGCCGCCCCTTCTCGGTGGCGCTGGCCGTGACGCGCGGGGACACAGGTGGCCCCCTCACTGGCGGCGCCGTCACCTGCACCGTGAAGCTCGGCACCAAAGCCGTTGCAGCAAGGGGGCGGTACGCGGGTGGACTCGCACGCTGCGCGCTGAGAGTGCCGGGCGCCTCGGGCGGAAAGATCCTGCGCGGCGCGATCACCGTGCGCTTCCGCGGCACGACAGTCAGCAGGGCCTTCGCCTACCGCGTGCTCGCCGGGTAGCACCGCCACGGGTCCGAGGTGCCAAGGGTGTCGGACTGTCCGTCTGTCAACGGTTTTCGCCCGGTGACCGACCGCTCGAGGGCGCTCTTGACCGCGCGCCCCTCCGCAGCGGGGCGCGCGGTCGGATCTCAGGTCAAAGCAGGATGCGCATTGCGGTGTCCGGTGGGCAGCCACGCAGCACGAGCTCGACTGCCGCATGCAGATCGATCTCGACATGGGTCGCCACCGTCATCGCGTGCGTCGGCTCGTAGCCGGCGCGTGCGAGCGTCTCGAACCGCCAGTGCAGGACATCGCCTGACACTCTGCCGTCCGTTCGCTCGAGTTGGGCCGCAGTCATCGCTCTCTCCTCACGGGGTGGAACTCGCCCTTGTAGGGACGTTGTGATCGATCCGGGCCAGGATGGCGATCCCCGGATCGGGGGATTCGTCGCGATCACTCGATCGAGTTACAGGCCGCGAACGCCCGGGAGGCCGCCCGAGCAGCCTGTCAAGGCTCGGCTTGGTCGCTCCGGGTATCAAGCGGGAGAAGCCGCTCTGAAGAGCGGCTCCGGCGCATCCCTCACAGCCAGCGCTTGAAGCGAAAGAAGCCGAGCATGCCGACGATCGTGACCACCAGGGCGGCCACGATCCCCCAGAACGCCGCGTGTGAGCCTTCGCCGGGGAAGAGGACGTTCATCCCGAAGATGGAGGTGATGAGCGTCAACGGCAGCATGGTCACGCTGATGATCGTGAGCAGCCGCAGCACGTCGTTCTGGCGGTGGGAGAGCACCGACTCGTTGGTCGATTCGAGCGCCTCCACCACCTCCTTGTAGTTGTCGAGCTGGTCCCAGATGCGCTCAGCCGCGTCGACGATGTCGTCGAAGTACAGCTCGAGCTCCTCGGGCAGCATCGACTCCACGCGCCGTTCGAGGACGCGCAGGGTGGAGCGCTCGGGCTTGATCACCTTGCGGTAGGAGATGATCTCCTGCTTGACGTTGGAGATGTCGCGGACGACGTCTTCGGCGTTCCCCAGGAACATCTCGTCCTCGATCGTGTCGAGCTTGTGCCCGATCTTGTCGAGGATGGGGAAGCAGTAGTCGAAGAGGTCGTCGAGCACCTCGTACAGCAGGCGCCCAGTGCCCTTGGCGAACAACTGCTCCCGGAACGCCTCGTCGTTCTCGCAGCGCCCGAAGAGGCGCGTCACCGGCAGCAGCTCGCGGTTGGGAATCGTGACCAGGTAGTCGTGTCCGATGAAGATGTCCGCCTCGGCCGCGTTCAGCCGCTGGATCGCCTTGTCGTAGAAGGGGAAGTGGAGAACGGCGAACAGGTACCCGTCCTCGTCGTAGTCGTCGACCTTGGGCCGCTGGCGCTTGGAGACGATGTCCTCGACGTCCAGGGGATGCCAGCCGAACCGCTCGGCCAGCAGCTGCGCCGTCTCCACATCGGGGGAGACGACGTTGACCCAGGTGAGGCCGCTAGCGGTGAGCTCGGAGACCGTCGCGGTCCGCGACGTGACATCCGCGCTCAGGCGCGGCCGGGCTCC
Organism: Gaiella sp.; assembly: GCA_046160185.1. Taxonomy (GTDB): domain Bacteria; phylum Actinomycetota; class Thermoleophilia; order Gaiellales; family Gaiellaceae; genus Gaiella. The sequence continues at coordinate 26,284 of JBJXGY010000084.1, forward strand.
ACGACGGATGCGCGGCAGGCTGGGCATTGGTACTGAGCGGGTCGTCGATCGCGTACATGGTCGTTCGCCATTGTACGCGGCGACCCTTCGCGGCGCGACCCCCGAAGCGGGCGAACCTACGCCGTTCCGTGCGGGCCGAGCCCCAGCGTTACCCTCCATGGGTACACTCGGCACTCCCCGCGCCCGTAGCTCAGGGGATAGAGCGCGCGCCTCCGGAGCGCGAGGTCGCAGGTTCGAATCCTGCCGGGCGCAATCGGTGGTGACCTGCGCGGCACGACCCTTTTCAGGACGCAGGTGCCCGGCCGGTCACGAGCGATCGGCCCGCCGGATGAAGCTGATGCGGCCGCCGCTCTCGACGATCGCCCACTCGACGTCCTCGAGCGCCGGGATCGAGGCAAGTCTTGCCTCCGCCGCGATCTCCTCGACGGTCAACCGTTCAGCGCGCAGGTTGTGCTCGACGGGCTGTCCATGCTGCACGACCACGAGCGGCGCCGCCTCGAGGATCTTGCGTGCCGACTTGAACCGATAGGTCAGCCACGAGACGCCCACGGCGAGAACAGCGAACGTCCCGACGGAGAGAGCGACCCCCGTGAGCGACGTGTCCGCCTGGGTCACCCCTTGCTGGAGCAGGTCGCCGATGACCACGAGAAGGATCACGTCGAACGGCTGCATGGTCGAAAGCTCGCGACGGCCGAGCACGCGCAGCAGTAGGAAGACGAAGGCGAATGCGGCAACCGAGCGGAGAACGATGTCCATGGCTAGCGGGAGACGCCCACGGGTCAGGGGTAGATCGTGATCGCGCGCTCGACGCGGGCGAGGGTCCGGTCGCCGTCTCGCAGCTCAGCATCCTGCGAGCGGCGGGAGACGGTTGTGGGATTCACCTGGAACTGGACGTAGACGGTCAGCTCCTGCCCCGCTGCGAGCCGCCCGAACTCGAGGGCGACGCCGCCGTCCTCGCTCGACTCCTCGAGGGGCGCCGGCTCGAGCGTGTTCACCGTCAGCGACTCGAACCAGCCGCGGTGCAGAACGAGCGTCGGGCGTTCGATCGCACGCCGCGCATCGATCTCGAAGCGGCCCTGGAACACCAGCCCGCTTCGCAGGGCATGGGGAGCCGTCACGCGAAATGTCGCCGCCGCCGCCGCTTCGGTGCTCGTGTGGACACGCTGACCGAAGACCCCTGCGAGTCCCAGACTCGAGATCGCCGTCAGCGTGACGAGCACGAGCCAGCGAGACGACCGCTCGAGACGCCGTTCGCGGTCGCGATGGAACGTGAGGTCGATCTGATCCGGCGGCCGCGTGTTCTCTGCCATGCCCCGAGGAATTCCCGCGTGAGAGCGTCGTCAAACGCTCCCTCGCCCGGACGCCACAGAGCTCGCCGAACCCTCCGGCGAGCTCTGTGGCTGTCGGGCGGCACAGGACTCAGCGGCGGGCGAACACGCTGTAGCCGCCGGGGCCGACGAGGGCCGCGACGATCATGAGCACGATCCCGAGGATGACCTGCCCCTGCAGAACCTGAACGATGCCGACGACCGCGATCACGACGGCGATGATCCAGAGAACCAGCGCGTTCATAGCGTCTCCTTTGGGTAGCTGAAACGATGGGGCGTCATGCTCGTCGAACCGTCGCCGTCGCGGTCGTCGTGGTCGAGCGTGTGATCGACCCGCGACCGCCGGCGCGCCGCAATCTCCTCCACGACCACCGCCATGATCAGCGAGGCGACAACAGCGGCGAAGATGAACTGAACGGTCATAACGCCCCCTTTGGGCTGTTGTTGGTGGGCCTTCCCTGGCCTGTGAACATCCTGTAGCTGTGTTCCCCGAAACACGCGGTTCTAACCTCCTGCAACCGTCCCGCGGGGTCGTTGCCAGTTCCGAGAGGGTGGTCACCGTCACCGAACGAGAGGCAATGGCTCGCGAGCCGCCCCGCTAGCAAGCGCCTCCGTCCACCGCCCGCTCCAGCTCGGCCTTCGTCATCTTGGAGCGGCCGGCGACGTTCTTCTTCCTTGCCTCTTTGTACAGCTGCGCGCGCGTCCGCCCTCGCGGTCCGTTGCGGTTTGCCCGGAGCCCGCCCCGGCGACCCGATGAGATGTCGGCCTTGGAGAGCCGCGACGCCGTCTTCGACTCGCCGTGGCGAGCTCGCTCCTTGTTCACGGTCCGTGCCGCTATCTCCTCGGCGGAGTCCTCCGATCGACCCCGTTCGAGCAGAGAGTCCTTGATGTGCTCGTACTGACGCGCCCGCTTCGAGCCGGGCTGTACACCTGCGGGAGGCATCACCTGCTCCTTTCTGGTTGCCGTATCGCAGATGCCGGTACCCGCTCCGGCCGAAGGAAAACACGGCGAAGGTTTCACGCCTACCCATCTCGGTCACATACGGGACCACCAGTCTCGAACGGGAGGAGGTACCGGCGATGGAGATCGGCTATGCGCTCTCGAGCGAGGAGCACCGCCCACTCGATCTTGTGACCTACGCTCGCCGCGCGGAGGAGCGCGGCTTCGATTTCGCCATGATCAGCGATCACTTCCACCCGTGGCTCGACGCGCAGGGACAGAGCCCCTTCGTGTGGAGCGTGCTCGGAGCGATCGCGACGGCGACCGATCGCCTGCCTGTGGGGACGGGTGTCACGTGCCCGCTACTACGGATCCACCCGGCGATCGTCGCTCACGCGGCGGCGACCGCTGGCGCGATGATGCCGGGCCGGTTCTCGCTCGGGCTGGGTACCGGAGAGAACCTCAACGAGCATGTTCTCGGCGATCGCTGGCCTTCGGCGACCGAGCGCCGAGCAATGCTTCGAGAGGCGGTGGGCGTCATCCGCGAGCTCTGGAGCGGCGAGGTCGTACGCCACTCCGGCGACCACTACGAGGTGGTCGATGCGCGCCTCTACACCCTCCCGACGGAGCCGATCGAGCTGCTGATCGCCGCCGGCAGCGAGGAGTCTGCAGAGCTGGCCGCCGAACTCGGAGGCGGGCTCGTCGCGACCGCTCCGGACAGTACGCTCGTCGCCGCGTACGGTGACGCGGGCGGGGACGGGCGGCGCCTCGGCCAGCTCACGGTCTCCTGGGCCGATTCCGAGGATGAGGCGATCGAGACAGCGATGCAGTGGTGGCCGAACGCCGCGCTGCGCGGCCCACTCTCGCAGGAGCTGGCCCTGCCCCAGCACTTCGAAGCCTGCCTGGCGATGGTGGACGAAGCGGACGTGGCCGAGGCGATCGTCTGCGGCCCTGACCCGGAAAGGATCATCGACAGCATCGGTGCGTTCGAGGATGCTGGATTCGACGGCGTCTACCTGCACCAGGTCGGCCCGGATCAAGACGGGTTCCTCTCGTTCGCGAGCGAGCAGCTTCTCCCCAGCGTCACGGCAGACGCGTGACGGTGCTGCGTGCGAACGGCCCAGCTGGAGAACCAGACATTTCAGAGCCCTGCTACCACGCGTCGATGTCCGCGGTCGTGAAGGTCGGGCGCGGTGCCGGGCCGAGCGTCCGCCGGATCTTCGAGATCACGCTCCTCGATCGGGTCTTCGATCTCTACGCCAGCAGTGAGGACGTATTGGCCACGTCCGCGGCCGGCTCGCCGTCCTGACCGAGGCCTTTTCCGCGGTCAGGCAGCGCCGGATGGTCCCTAGCCACGATCCCTGCGGAGTGGCTGCGCCATGCAGTGCACGCCGCCTCCGGCCCACAGGAACTGGTCGACGCACGGGTCGTAGACGGTGAAGCCGAGCGCCCGGAGCCGCTCGTTGAGGTCGGTCGCGAAGCTCGTCGACAGCACACGGTCGTTTCCGAGCGCGACGACGTTGCAGCCGAGGCCCATCGTCTCGCGGAAGCTGCAGGGGACGATCCCGATCTGCTTTCCACGCAGCCACGCGACCACGTCGTCATCCGTCGTGTCGAGGCAGACCGCCGCGAGCTTCGGGGCGAGCATGCACACCATCAGGTCGATGTGGACGTAGAACTCGTCGATGGGGGCGTACTTCACCTCGAGCCCCTCGCGCTGCATCCAGCCGCCCACCTGGCGCGCGGCGATCTCCTCGCTGCGGCCGCCCGTGTAGCCGATCAGGACGCAGCCCGGCTCGATCGCGTTGAAGTCGCCACCCTCGAAGTTGCCGGCACTGACGAGGTCGTACACCGGGATCTCGTGCTCGAGGTAGAAGCGCAGCGTGGTGGTGTACTCACCGCGCCGCCGGGGGTTCGCGAGCTGGCACGGCACAGCGCCGAACGGGGTCATGAACGACGAGTCGCGCGCGTACACGCCGTATGCGAGCTCGTCGCGCGCTTCGAGGAAGTGCACCTCGACACCGGCATCGCGGTACGCGTCGACCATCTCCTCGTACTGGGCGAGGGCCGCGGCACGGTCGAACAGGCGCCCCTTACGCAACGACTCGCGGACGAGCGCGGAGTACTGCGCGTTCTCCTCGCCCAGCCAGCGGAAGCCGTCTGCCGACCCGAGGAGCACGTCGCGCAGCACCCCGTACTCGGAGTCGACGCCCCATCGCTCGTCCCGCGGCGTGCCACCGTGCTCGTGCCGCGCCTTGAGCGCCGCGCCGGCCGTCTCAACCTGTGCCATGGGCACCTCCATTCGCAAGTTGTCTGGAGTCTCCCGGGAGCGGGGGCGGGCCGCAAGCGGCGGGCACACTCGACGCGCCCGCCGCTCGAGGGCCGTCTAGGCCGTCTCGCCGATCGGCACCGTCACATCCTCCCCGCGCACGCGCTTGCCCGCGGCATAGCCGACGATCGCCAGCGCGACGACGATCGCCACGGTCCCCAGCGTGAAGAGCTCGAACCGTCCGCGCGAGACGCCCCACGCGTCGAAGAAGGACCCGTAGTCCTGCCCGAGGATCTCCCAAAGCACGCCGGGGAAGAGCGCCTCGAACGAGCCGACGAACGTGAAGAACGTGGTCAGGATCGCCGCCACGAGCATGCCTCGGTCGCCGCCGGGCACGCGGTACACACGGTGCACGCCTGCGTGCTTGCGCCGCAGCACGTACGCGGCGGGAAACACCCACAGGTAGCTGATGAGCGTTGTCGTGATCGCGATCGTGAGCACGACGCCGAACGTCGACTGGGCACTCGAGCCCCCGGATGTCTGGATGATCGTCGCCACGACGCAGAACGCGGTGCCGACGATACCGGTCAGGATATTGACGCGCACCGGCGTGCCGAGCTTGGCGTCGATGCGCCCGAAGTACGGGAAGAACGCGCCGTCGTACGCGGCCACGGCCTCCGTGCGGTCGGAGCCCATGATCCAGGACGCTCCCGAGGTCGCAAGCGCGAGGATCAGCAGCGCAACGGTCACCTGCAGCAGGAAGCCGCCGAGCGCGCTGCCCCACACGTCGTTGAAGGCCACGTCGGTTGCCCGGATGAAGGCGTCGAGGCCGTCGATCTCGCCGATCGGCAGCACGAAGAGGACGCCGAGCACGGGAAGGATGTAGGCGATCGTGGCGAAGATGCCTGCCCGCGAGACGGATACGGGAACGTCCTTCTGCGGGTTGACCATCTCCTCGGCCGCATTCGACTGCAGCTCGAAGCCGACGAAGGCGAAGATGGCCAGCGGCACGATTCCGAGGAAGCCCCCGAGGGTCGGCTTGAGATCGGCTCCGGCCAGACCCTCCTGCACACCGTTCTTGATCGCGTAGATGGCGACCGTGAGCACGAAGATCGCGACAAGGAAGGCGCGGCCCATGGCGCCGATGTTCGGGATCCACTTGCCTTTGTCCAGCGAGGCGATGGCCACACCGATCGTGAGCCAGATGAAGACGATCTTCAGCAGGTAGTCGAGGAAGGAGCCGCCGCTGACGCTGAACCACTCGGAGTCGATCGCAGCCACCGCGGTGAACGCCAACGAACCGCCGACCCAGAACGGGTTCGTGATCCAGTAGAAAACCGCGAAGATGCCGGCCTGCACGCGGCCGAAGGCGAGCTTGACCCACTCGTAGGGCCCGCCCTCCTCGGGGAACGACGTCCCGAGCTCCGACATGATCAGGCCGTACGGCACGAGGAAGAGCAGGGCCAGCAGGATCAGCCAGGTCACGGCTTCGAGACCGTTCGAGGCGATGGAGCCGATCAGATCCATGCCGACCATCGCGCAGATGGTGAACAGGATCATGTCCAGTCGCCTGAACGACTTCTTGAGCTTCGCCTTCTCCTCGAGGGCGAGCCTCGTCGTGTGTTCGACCTCGATCGCGGCCACAGATGTCCTCTCGTTTCGGGTTCCCGGATGTGACCCGGGAGAATCCCACGGTGAGCAGGGTAAAAGCAAGTCTGGTCGACGCGGCAGCTCGCCGGAGGGGCCCGGCTGTAGATTCACCGGCATGGACGTTTCCACCCGTACGCTGCGCATCCACCTCGCCGAGACATTCCATATCTCCCGCGAGTCGTCAGACTTCGACGACGTGCTGCACGTGGCGCTCACCCACGACGGCGTCACCGGATACGGCGAGGCGGCGCCGCAGGCGCACTACGGCGAGAGCATCGCTTCGGCCGAGACGTTCGTGCGCGAGCACGGCGCCCTGGTCGGTCACGACCCGTTCGCGCTCGAGGAGATCGGCGCGCGGCTGGCGGAGCTTCCGGGTGAGCGGGCTGCGAAGAACGCGCTCGACAACGCGCTCCACGACCTGCAGGGAAAGCTGCTCGGCGTCCCGGTCTGGAAGCTGCTCGGCCTGCCTCGTCACGGGCCGCCGACCTCGTGGACGGTGTGGCTCGGCGACCCGGACGACATGGCACGCCGCGCAGAGAAGGCGGCCCAGCGCTTTCGCCGGTTGAAGCTGAAGCTGGGCGGCGGCGACGGGCTCGACGTCGAGCGCGCGCGGGCGGTGCGTGCGGTCACCGACCTGCCGCTGCAGGTCGACGTCAACGAATGGTGGTCGCTCGACGAGGCGCTCGACGCCTGCGAGCAGCTGCACGCGCTCGGCTTCGCCTACGTCGAGCAGCCGCTCAAGGCCGGCGATCCCGGCGGCCCCGAGCTGAAACGCCGCTCACCGGTGCCTGTGTACGTCGACGAGGACTGTCACACGCTCGCCGACGTCGCGCACTGCGCCGAGATCGCGCACGGCGTCAACATCAAGCTCGCCAAGTCGGGAGGCATCCGCGAGGCTGTTCGCATCGCACACGCCGCGCGCGCGCTCGGCCTCGGCGTGATGCTCGGTTGCATGGTCGAATCCGGGCTCGGGATCGCTGCGGGGTGCGTGGTGGCGCCGCTCTGCGACCACATCGACCTCGACGGCAACCTCCTGCTCGGCTCCGACCCGTGTCCCGGGGTCGCCTTCGAGAACGGGGTACAGGTGCCGTCAGCCGCGGCGGGGCTCGGGGTCGAGGTGCCCGGTTGGTAGGCGAGCGCACGCTCATCCTCGCCGAGGGGTATTCGCACGATCCGCACTACGGGAAGACGATGCGCGGCGTGCTGCGCTACCGCCGGGAGGATGTCGTCGCGATCGTCGACGGTGCCCGTGCGGGAGACGAACACGGAGGCGTGCCCGTCGTGGCATCGGTCGAGGAGGGCCTTGCCCACCGGCCTGAGACCGCGCTGGTGGGCGTCGCCACGCAGGGGGGCCGCTTCCCCGACGCCTGGCGCGAGATGCTGCGCCAGGCCGTGGACGCCGGCCTGCACCTCGAGAACGGTCTCCACGAGTTCGTGCGCGACGACCCCGTGCTGGCGCCGCTTGCCGCCGCGCGCGGCGTGGAGATCCGTGATCTGCGGCGTACTCCCGCCGACCTCAACGTGCCCACCGGCGAGAACCTGGAGACGCCGACTCGCAACGTGCTCACCGTCGGCTCGGACTGCGCACTCGGGAAGATGACCGTCGCGCTCGAGCTCGATCGCGCAGCGCGCGCGCGCGGGCTCGCCTCGCAGTTCGTGCCGACCGGCCAGACGGGAATCGCGATCGCGGGCTGGGGGATCAGCGTCGACGCCGTCGTCGCGGACTTCATCGCCGGCGCGGCGGAGCAGCTCGTCGTCGAAGGCCACCGGCGTGGGGGCGAGCTGCTGCTTGTCGAGGGGCAGGGATCGCTCACTCATCCCGCCTACTCGGGGGTCACGCTCGGTCTCGTGCACGGGTCGGCCCCGCACGTCTTCGTGCTCTGCCACAAGGCCGAGACGACCGAGGTCGACGGATATCCCGGCCACCCGCTGATGCCGCTCGCCGATCTCGTCAGGCTGCACGAGCTGATCTCGCTCACACGCCGCAAGGCGCGGGTCGCCTGCGTCGCCGTCAACACCCACGGGCTCGACGAGGATCGCGCAAGGGCGGCGATCGACGCCGCGGCCGCCGACACGGGGCTGCCTGCGGACGATCCGGTCCGCTACGGCGCCGATGCGCTGCTCGACGCGACACTCGCGGCGCTGCCGTCCTGACGCGCCCCGGGGAGACTCGACCTTCCAAACCGGTGTCAGGCTGACTTCCCGACACCACGGGCACCTGCGTTCTGCCCGGACGGGGTACCCCGCACATAGAACGCTTACCCGCAACACAAACCGTCCTCATTCGCGCTGCCGACATGAGCGAGACAAGCGGCAACGACTCGAAAGGAGTCACGGATGGGCAGAACACGTTGGACAGCGGCGGTGGCGGGAGTGGCGGCAACGCTCGCCCTTGCCGCCGGCACCGCAACGGCGGCCGAGCGGCCCGGCGGCGAGCGCGGCGCGCAGGAGCGCCCCGCGCGAGATCGTCCCGTCGACAGGGCGTCGAAATGCGACCGGCTCGACCATGCGATCGAGGCGCTCGAGCGCCACGCGGCACATCTACGGGCGAAGATCGCCAAGCTCGAAGCGCGGCTTGCCTCCGGCGAGCTCTCCCCCGAGCAGGCAGCCCGCGCGCGGGCGCTCCTCGAGGGGCTGAAGAGCAGGTTGGGCAAGGTGCTCGACACGATCTCGAGGCTTCAGGAGGCACAGGCCGAGAAGTGCGACCGCGGAGCACCTGAGGCCACACCGGCGCAGGCGTAGGCGTAGGCGTACGCGGCCGCCGTGCGAGCTCCGCGCGGCTGGAGAAAGGGGGCTGGGCTCGGTCCCGCGACGGGATGGAGCCCAGCCCGCCAGAGCGAAGTCGTGGCACTACCCGTCTAGCCCTTGCCCGCATCCGCAGGGCGGGGTACCCTCGACGCCCGAGACGAGGAAGCGGGAAGGGGGAAAGGGTGCGGCAGAGTCGGCGGCGGATGCTTGCGGTCACGTGCGTCGTGATCTCGCTGATCGGTGCGCTCGCGGTGGCCTCTGCCGGGCTCGGCGCCGACATCGGAGCCAACGACGATACGGGCACCCACGAGCCCGAGTCCCGCGCGGTCTTCTACGACCGCATGGCGACGCTGGGGTTACGCCAGGTGGTGCTGACCGTCCGCTTCGATCCCACGGTCGAGACGGGCATAGCCAATCCGGAGCTGCTCGATGCGTCGGTGACTGCTGCCCGTGCCCGTGGGCTGCGAGTCGTGTTCGCGGTCTATCCGTACCCGCCGCGCGTGATCGAAAGCGGCTCGGTCACTCCTGCGGGCTTCGCCTCGTGGCTGGCGCGCCTCGCCGGGCGCTATCCGAGCGTTCGCCAGTACATCGTCGGCAACGAACCGAACCAGCCTGCCTTCTGGCGTCCACAGTTCTCGTCCAGGGGCAAGCCGGTCTCTGCTGCGGCGTTCGGTGCGCTGCTCGCCGCAGCCTACGACACGCTGAAGGCGATCGACCCCGCGATCCGGGTGGTCGGGATCGGCCTCTCGCCCCGAGGAAACGACCGGCCGCGGGCGCGCTCGAACGTGTCGACGTCGCCGGTGCGCTTTCTGGCCGCGCTCGGGGTGTGGTATCGCGCCAGCGGGCGGACGCGGCCGCTGATGGACGCGCTGTCGCTGCACGCGTACCCGCGTTCGGCCCGCGACCCTGTCACGCGAGGCTACGACTGGCCGAACGCGGGCTTCGTCAACCTCGACCGCATCCGTCAGGCGCTGTGGGACGCCTTTCGCGGTACCGGCCAGCCGACGACCGTGACGGGCCTCCGCATCCACCTGGACGAGCTCGGCTGGCAGGTCGGGACCGAGGGGCACCCGGGGTACCGGGGCGCCGAGAACGTGCCGGTCACGACGGAGTCGGCGCAGGCCGCGGCGTACGCGGAGGTGCTGCGCAAGGCGGCGTGCGACCCGGACATCGCGGAGGTCAACGTCTTCGGCTTCTACGACGACGACGAGCGGACCGGCTTCCAGTCGGCTCTCCACCGCGCGGACGGCACGGCGCGCGAGGCAGCCGAGGTCGTGCGCGCGGCGATCGCAGACGGGGGCGCGTCGTGCCGGCGGCTGCTCGCCCGGCGCTGGCGATCGGCGCGAGGCGTGGTCTCGACCCCTGCGCCGTCAGCGGCCATGGTCGAAGGCGCCGTCGATGTGCGCGGCCCCGTCGGCGAAGGCGTCACCGCGCTGGCCTGCTGGTTCGGTGCCGACGTCGCCGACACCGACGCTGCACTCCGGCTCTGGCGACGTGCCCAGGAGGTTCCGTCTCGCTGCGCCCGAGCGGCGGCGGTCCCCGATCGTCCGCTCAGGCTCCGGCTTGGCTGGTCTGATGGGGAGGAGCAGCCAGTGGCGGTCGTCGTGCGGCTGTGGGCCGAGACGAACCGCTCCCGCACCGTGCTCTTCGTCGTGCCCGTGCGGTAGGCACTTCGCTTGACATGCGAACACGTGTTCTGGTACTGTCGAACACATGTTCGCACGGATGCTTGTTCTGGTAGTGGTCGCGGTGGGGCTGTGGGCGCTGTTCGCGCGGGACACCCAGGCCACCGGCCAAGTGGAGCGGTACACCGTCCGTGGTGGGGACACGCTGTGGTCGATCGCCGAGGCCCGAAGCGGCGGCGACATCCGCCAGGCGATCTGGGAGATCCGCGAGCGGAACCACCTCGCCGGCGCAACGATCCATCCCGGCCAGGTCCTCGTCATCCCGTAGTCCGCGAGGTGGGTGCGGGTGGGGCCTTTGTAGGGCTGACCATGGCCAGGGGCCTACAGCGAGGTTAGGCTTGCCCGGCATGGCCGACGATCGCATCCTCGAGCTCCTGCGCCGGGAACCCGACGCCGGCGAGCATCGCGAGATCCGCGAGCTCTGGAAGAAGCACTCGATCGCCGAGGACGCACGCGACCTCCCGGGCCTCATCTCCACGCTCACCCAGGACTGCGTCTACGAGGTACGCGGTTTCGACACCGCACGCTGGGAGGGGCACGAGGGCGCCACGCGCTTCTACACCGAGCTCCTGTCCGCCTTCCCCGACATCCATTTCGAACTCGAGAACATCGTGATCGGACCACAGGGGGTGTGCGAAGACGCGTACGTCACCGGCACGCACCACGGAAAGTGGCTCGACTTCCACCCGACCGGTGAGGCGCGCGCCTGGCGCGTCTGCATCTTCTTCCCGTGGGACCCTGAGGCGCGCCTGTTTCGCGGAGAGATCGTCTACACCGACCTACGCCTCGCCTGACGCGCCGCACGCACGCGCAGTTCGGGATAGGCCTTCAACGGACGGTGTACGGCCCCGTCGACTCGGCGTGATAGCCCTTTGCGCCCACGGCCAGCGAGAGGGCGCTCCGCCATTCCTCGCCTGCGGCGACGCGCTCGACGGCGGTGGCGAAGTCGTAGCGCGGCTCCCACCCGAGGGCGCGACGCGCGGCCGCGTTCACGTACACACGCTCGATCGAGTCGAACATCCGCCAGCGGTGCCGGCCGTACACCTCCTCATAGTGCGGGACGAGGCGCCGGACGACCGCGGGAGCGTCCATCCGCAATGCAGCGAGATCTTCAGGTCCGAATGGCGTGGTGGCCGTCACGATGTACCGGCCGAAACCAAGATCAGGCGCGTGCTCAAGTGCGAGCAAGTGGGCCTCGACCGCGTCCTCGATGTCCACCCGCCGGTAGAGCAACTCGTTGATCTTGAGGTTGGCGTCGGCGAAGGCGGAGCGAACGTCGTCCCGGTCGTCGGCCTCGGGGAAGAAACGCGAGGTGCGGAGAACCACAACCGGGAGGCCGTGGTCACGGTGCACGAGCTCGCACAGGTCCTCCGCCCACGTCTTGGTGACGCCGTAGATGTTGCGGGGCACAGGAGGCACCTCCTCCGTCACCCAGGCGGCCGGCGCACCGGGCGGCGGCGTCAACGCCCGGCCGAACGCGCTGGTCGTGCTCGTGAAGACGAAGCGGCTCACGCTCGCGGCGACGGCCTCCTCCAGCAGCGTGAGTGTGCCGGTGACGTTGGCGTCCACGAACTCCTGGCGACTGTGTGTGCCGACGTGCGGCTTGTGAAGCGTCGCGGCGTGCACGACGGCGTCAACTGCGCCCAGCAGCTCCCGTACCAGGCTGCGGTCGCCGACCGAGCCGACAACAGCGGTGTGGGGCGAGGGAAGGATGTCCAGCCCGATCGCCTCGAAACGCCGATCGGTGTGCATCACCCGGCACAACGCCTCGCCGAGATGGCCGGAGCTGCCGGTGACGAGGACACGCACGGTGGCTGATGGTACTGGCGGCGATCGTCGTGCCCGCGGCGGCTCCGACGACCCCGGAAGGCGCACGCTTCGAGTCCGTAGACTCGGATCGTGGAGCTCGACGTCGTGTTCCTGGGGACGTCCGCGTCGGCACCGACCGCGCAGCGTTCCGCCTCCGCGCTCCTCATCCGTAGGGGCGGCGACCGCGTGCTTGTCGACTGCGGCGAGGGCACCCAACGCCAGTTGCTCCGCTCCGACATCGGGCTCGTCGATCTCGAGCAGGTGTACCTCACCCATCTTCACGCCGACCACTTCCTCGGCCTGCCCGGCATGCTCAAGACGTTCGAGCTGCGGGGCCGAGAGGCTCCGCTGACGCTTCACGGGCCGCGTGGCACGCGAGAGCTGTTCACCACCCTGCGCCGGATCTTCGGCCGCGTCGGGTACCCGATCGAGATCGACGAGCTCGAGCCGGGAGACCGCATTTCGTACGACGGGTACACGGTCACCGCCGTCCGCACCGACCACGCCGTCGAGTCGCTCGGGTTCGCGCTCGTCGAGCATGAGCGGCCAGGCGTGTTCGATGCGGAGGAGGCCACCCGGCTCGGCGTCCCGCACGGTCCTGAGCGCGGTCGTCTGCAGCACGGCGAAGACGTCACGCTGCCCGACGGCACGCACGTCACGTCGGCGCAGCTGGTGGGGGAGCCCCGGCGGGGCCGCCACCTGGTGGTCAGCGGCGACACCCGGCCGTGCGCCGGCATCGTCGAGGCCGCGACGGGCGCCGATCTGCTCGTCCACGAGGCGACCTTCCTGGCCGACGAGCGTGACCGCGCGGTCGACACCCGCCATTCGACCGCGGGCGAGGCGGCACTGGTCGGGCGCGAGGCGGGCGTGGCGCTTCTCGCCCTCACGCATCTCTCGGCTCGCTACGGCGGGGGCGCGGCAGAGGAGGAAGCGCGTGAGGTGTTCGCAGACACGGTCGTGCCGCGCGACTACGACGTGATCACGATCCCGTTTCCCGAGCGGGGCCGGCCGGAGCTGATCCGGCGCGGGGCTCGCGCGGGCGCGTCGGGGTCGACCGACATCGCGCCCTCGGCCGTCTGACCTGCTACCCGTCTCGCAGGAACTCGAGGCGTGTCGACCCGGTGAAGTCGGGCACGTCGAGGTCGTACGTGCACGCGCTCGAGCCGTCGACGTACGACGGCGTGGGGAGCGAGACCGTGGGCGCCTCCCCGGGTACAAGGTCGATGGTGCGGATGCGGTCACCGTTGACGTAGGCGGCCACGCGCGTCTCGGTCTTGCCGAGGAACGTGATCCACAGGGCGCCACGCGTACAGGCGGGCACGACGATGCGCGCCCGACGGTCGAGATCGCCGACCGGGTCGACACCGCGCACGACCCGCGACTCCACACGCACCGGTCCTGCAGTGCGCCACAGCCGTAAGGGGAACGTCGCAGAGCCGCGGCCGGGGCTTGCCTGCACCACCTCTCCCGCGAGCTGGATCGTCGCCGGCGCCACGACGAGTCCGGCCTCGACCCGTGCGTCCCTCGCGTCAGCGATTGTGCCGTCGTCGCCGATCGCGACGCTGGTGCCCTGCAGATGGGAGGGAGCGCCCGGCTCCAGCAGCAACACGCGCCTCGCAGTGCGGTTCCAGAACTGCAGTCGCGGGATCGCCGTCCACAGCCATTCGCGGGTGGCGAGCACCGCGACGTCCTCACCGTTCGCCACGCGATCGAGCCAGGCGCGGTCCTCGAGCCCGACCGTGCTCTCCCGCTCGGCGGCCGAGGCCGCGCCCGCTCGATCGTAGGCGACGACAGAGATCGCCAGGCACCCGACCCCGACGGCGACCGGAGCCACGGCGAAGAGCCGTCCACGCACCGCGAGCGTCGCGGCCAGCCCAACGAGAGCGAGGATGATGATCGCCGCCCGTGCAATCGACGCCCGCCCGTCGGCGACCAGCCACGCCAGCGGAGCCGCGAACGGATTCGAGACAAGCGCCTCCGGGCCGGCGATGGTGTCGAGCGGCACGACCGCGCCGAGCACCACACCCAGCAGCGCCACAGCCGCGGCGACGGCCCGCGCCGGTCCGCCACGTGCGCACCAGACGCCCAGCGCCATCATCAGCACGGGCGCGGCCGAGACGAGATAGCGCTCGGCGGCGTTCCCGGTGTACGCGGTCGCGAACAGGGCCGATTGCACGACCATCGCCAGCGCCCACGAGCCTGCCACAGCCACGAAGGCGTTCTCGGTGCGCGTCGCTCGACCGATGCCCAGCGATGACCAGGCAAGCGCCGCCAGCGCGGCCAAGGGGAGAACGAGGGTCGCGAGGGCCAGTACCAGCAGATGCCACGCGAGCCCGGCCAGCACGGAGGACTCGACCTGCTTCTCCTCGGCGAGCACGGCGTAGGCGCCAAGGACGCGCGCCCAGCTGAGCGACTCCCCGGATGCGGCCAGCGCGCCCAGCACGGCCGCCGCGACGGCGAGGCCGGCTACCGCAAACGGCAGCAGGCGGCGGAGCACGGCGACCGACCGCTCTGCCCCCGCATAGACGACGGCGGCGGCGACCGCCGCGGGGATCAGCATCACCCCCTGCAGGCGCACTGCGCTCACCATCGTCACCAGTCCGAGAAACACACCCGCCGACACCGCCGTGGGACGCTCGAGCATCCCTGCGAGCGCCCACAGCGCGGCCACCACAAGGGGCACGAACAGGGCCTCGCTCATCGTCAGCGCCGAGTAGAGAAACCCGGGAACGGCCAGCGACAGCGCCGCTGCGCCGAGTGCCCAGCGCGGCCCCGCAAGTTGCCTGGTCCAGACGTAGACCGGAATTGCGACGAGCGAGATCAGCGCGCCGTTCAGCCATTGCACCACGGTGATCGCCGTCTCCGGCCCGAACGCCGCGAACGGCCAGCCGGTGAGAAGCGGCACCAGCGTCGTGTAGTACGGGACACGGTCGTCTCGTACCGCGAACGTCCCCTCGCTCCACAGTGACTCTCCGAGAGACGCGTACAGCCACTCGTCCGGGACGATCCACGGCACCTCGAGCACGCCGGCTCCCACGGCACGTGACACGGTCGCGATGACCACGAGCGCGCCGACGGCGGTGGCGCTACGCGTCCAGCCGGCCATCTCACCATCCTGCCGGAAGTACCGGTCGCGTCGTCGTCGGCACTCGCTAGAGTGGCCAGCAAGCCCCTTTAACCCGGTCCAGCGAGGCCGGAAAGGAGACAGCGTGACCAGCTCCACCACCCGCGCGGCCGGCGAGGTCGTGATCCTCGATGCGGACGCCGTCGCCCGCACTCTGGCCCGTATCGCGCACGAGATCATCGAGCGTGCGGACGACCTCGACGAGGTCGCGCTCGTCGGCATCCACACGCGCGGCGTGCCACTGGCCCAGCGCCTGGCCGGTCTGATCGAGGAGCGGACGGGCGTGAGGCCGGCGCTCGGCTCCGTCGATATCACCTTCCATCGCGACGACGTCTTCGTGCAGGCCGGTGAGGCGCCGCGCGCCGCGCAGCCGGTCGTCCGGGGCACCCAGCTCGATTTCCCGCTGGCCGGCCGCACGTGCATTCTCGTGGACGACGTCCTCTACACCGGACGCACGATCCGCGCCGCCATCGACGCGCTGCTCGACTACGGGCGGGCGGCCCGTGTCCAGCTCGCCGTCCTTGTCGACCGAGGTCACCGCGAGTTGCCGATCCGCCCCGACTACGTCGGCAAGAACATCCCGACTGCACGCAGCGAGCGGGTGTCCGTCCAGTTGCTCGAAATTGACGAGCTCGACCGCGTCGTGCTCGCCGGGAGCGATGATGACGATGCCTGATCTTCGTCTGGCAGGGGATCTCCGTCCGCCCGCCACCGGCGAACGCCGCCACCTGCTCGCCATGAGCGACCTCGACCGCGCCGGCGTCGAACGCATTCTCGACACGGGCCGTGCGCTCGCCCGGTCGCTCGACCGCGAGGTCAAGAAGCTGCCGACGCTGCGCGGGCGACTGGTGCTCAACGTCTTCTACGAATCCTCGACCCGCACGCTGTCGAGCTTCGACCTCGCCGCCAAGCGCCTCTCCGCCGACACGATGGCGCTGCGCTCCTCCGGCTCCTCCGTGGACAAGGGCGAGTCGCTGCGCGATACGGCGCTCACGCTCGCACAGTACGACCCGGACGTGATCGTGATCCGCCATCCGCAGATCGGAGCCCCACAGCTCGTGGCCGGGGCGACCGGTGCACACGTCGTGAACGCCGGAGACGGCAAGCACCAGCACCCGACCCAGGCGCTGCTCGACCTGTTCACGATTCGCGAGCACCTCGGCCGGCTCGAGGACGTGCACGTGGCAATCGTCGGCGACGTCCTCCACTCGCGGGTCGCGCGCTCGCTGATCGAGGCGCTGATCATGGTCGGGTCGCACGTCACGCTCGTCGGCCCGCCCACGCTGCTGCCACGCGGCATCGAGACCATGGGCGTCGCGACGTCGAGCGACATCCGAACGATCGCCGGCGCGGACGTCATCTACACGCTGCGGATGCAGAGCGAGCGGATGCAGCCGGGCGCCGCCTTTCTCCCCTCGCTGCGGGAGTACACCGCCCTCTGGGGAATCACGCCGGCGCGTGTGCGCACCGGCCAGCTCGTGATGCATCCCGGTCCCATGAACCGTGGCGTGGAGATCGACCCACGCGTCGCAGACGGGCCGAGCTCGCTGATCGGCGAGCAGGTGCGGTCGGGGCTCGTCGTCCGGATGGCCGTTCTCTATGACCTCCTCACCTCCGGGCCCGTGCGTGTGGCCCAGGCCGAGACGCTGGGTGTCGCGTGATGGGCGTCGTCGAGACAGGGACGCGCATCCTCCATCGCAAACCCGCCGAGAGCGCCTCGGCCACCCTCGAGGGTCGGGCCGTCGACCGCGAGACAGGGCTCGACGGACCCGTTCGCGTCGTGATCGAGGACGGCATCGTCGTCACTGTCGAGCCCGGCACCTCCGGTGAGCTGCTGCTCCTACCGGGGTTCGTCGACCCGCACGTGCACCTGCGCACCCCTGGCCGCGAGGACGAGGAGACGATCGCGTCCGGCACCCTGGCCGCCGCGGCAGGGGGTTTCTGCGCGATCCTGGCCATGCCGAACACCGATCCGGTCGTCGACAACGCCGCCGTCCTGGGTGCCTTGATCGAGCAGGCCGAGCGCGATGCGATCGTCCCGACAGGCTTCCTCGCTGCGATCACCAAAGGCCAGCGCGGAGAGGAGCTGACCGAGATGGGCGAGCTCGCGGCGTGTGGCGCCGCCGGCTTCACCGACGACGGCAAGCCCGTGGCCTCCGCCGGGATGCTGCGACGGGCGCTCCAGTACGCCGGGGTCACCGGGCTCCGCCTCGCCCTGCACGAGGAAGAACCGACGCTGACCCGGGACGGCCACATGCGCGAGGGCGACGTATCGGCGGAGCTCGGCATCGGGGGTTGGCCCTCGATCGCCGAGAGCACGATGGTCGAGCGGGATCTCGCGATCGCCGCCTACGAAGGGCGGCCGCTCCACCTGCAGCACCTCTCCACACGTGAGTCTGTGGAGGCCGTCCGCCGGGCGCTCGCGGCAGGCGTCGACGTCACCTCGGAGGCCACGCCGCACCACCTGTGCCTCACCGACGAGGCGGTGCGCACGCTCGACACCAACGCCAAGATGAACCCTCCGCTCGGCACGGAAGGCGACCGGCTGGCGCTCATCGCCGGGCTGCGAGACGGCACCATCACCTGCATCGCAACCGATCACGCACCGCACGCGAGACACGAGAAGGACGTGCCGTTCGAGGAGGCACCGTTCGGCGTGCTCGGGCTGGAGACCGCCTTCGCGGCCGTGTACACACATCTCGTCGTGCCCGGCCTGCTGGAGCTCGGGACCGTCGCGCAGCGCCTCTCCATGGGACCGGCACGCGCCTTCGGGCTCCCGGTGCCGCGGATCGCGGCGGGAGAGCCGGCGAACATCGCGGTCGTCGACCCGGACGAGAGCTGGCTCGTCGACGACGACGCGCTGCGGTCGCTCTCCGTCAACTCGTGGGCGCTCGGCCTGCGGCTCAGGGGACGCGTGCGCGCCACGTACGCGGACGGCGCGCTGGTGTACGAGCTATGAGCGCTGTCGAGACGCGGGGTTACATCGTGCTCGAGGACGGAACGGTGTTTCGCGGGCGCTCGGTCGGCGCGGGCGGTCGCGCGCACGGCGAGGCGGTGTTCACGACCGGCATGAGCGGGTACCAGGAAACGGTCACCGACCCCAGCTTCGCCGAGCAGCTCGTCTGCTTCACGACGCCGATGGTCGGCAACTACGGTGTGGCCGACAGCCGTCTCGAATCGTCTGCGCCACACGCCAAGGCGGTGCTGATGCGGCGGCTCGGTGGCCACGACTGGGCCGACTGGCTGACGCTGCACGGCATCGTCGCGCTCGACGACGTCGACACCCGCGCGCTGACGCTTCACCTCCGCGACGACGGCTCGATGCGGGCAGCGGTCGTCGCCGACGAGCGTGAGACGCCAGTGCCCGACGCGCTGGCCGCCGTGCGGGCACAGCCCTCGATGGCCGGGCAGGCCCTGGTCCACCAGGTCTCCACCCCCGTGCCGTTCGTGGCGCACGAGAAAGGGCGTGTCCGGGTGGCCCTGGTCGACTACGGCGCCAAGCGTTCCATCATCGATCGGTTGCACGTCGCGGGCGCGGCCGTGACGGTCTTTCCGCACATCTGCGATCCGGACGACCTCGCGGGCTTCGACGGAGTGATGCTGTCCAACGGACCCGGCGATCCCGAGCCCCTCGTCGCGGAGACGGACGTGGTGCGCGGCATCCTGGGACGTGTTCCGCTCCTCGGCATCTGTCTCGGCCACCAACTGCTCGGGCTCGCCACCGGCCACTCCACGTTCAAGCTGCCTTTCGGCCATCGCGGCGCCAACCACCCCGTGGTCGAGCGAAAGACCGGTCGCGTGCTCGTGACCAGCCAGAACCACGGGTTCGCCGTCGCACCCGCCGAGGACGAGGAGGCCACGTACGTGTCGCTCTACGACGGCACGGTCGAGGGCCTCGAGTTTCCCGATCTCGACGCGCGCTCGACGCAGTTCCATCCCGAAGCGGGGCCGGGCCCGCACGATGCCTGGCCGCTCATCGAGCGCTGGGTCGACGGGCTCTCACCACGCTGATGCCCCGCCGCGCCGACATCGAGTCCGTCTGCGTGATCGGCTCCGGCCCGATCGTGATCGGCCAGGCCTGCGAGTTCGACTACTCCGGCTGCCAGGCGCTGAAGGTGCTGCGCGAAGACGGGTTCCGCACGATCGTCGTCAACTCCAACCCGGCCACGATCATGACCGACCCGGGCTTCGCCGACCGCACGTACATCGAGCCGCTCGACCTGCAGGGCGTGACCGAGGTACTGCGTCGAGAGCGGCCCGACGCGGTGCTGCCGACACTCGGTGGCCAGACCGCGCTCAACCTGGCGATCGAGCTGTCCGAGGCCGGCGTGCTCGACGAGCTCGGCGTCGAGTTGATCGGTGCGCCCGTGGACGTGATCCGCCGTGCCGAGGACCGTGATCTCTTCCGCAAGGCAGTCGAGGGATGCGGGTTGCAGGTGCCGCGTTCCTGGATCGTGACCAGCATCAGCCAGGCCGACGGGCTTCCCACCCCCGCGGTCGTGCGTCCGGCGTTCACGCTAGGCGGCCACGGCGGCGGCTTCGCCGAAACGCCGGAGAAGCTCCGCGCGCAGGTCGAACGCGGGTTGCAGGAGAGCCCGATCGGCCAGGTGCTGGTCGACGAGTCGCTCCGTGGCTGGGACGAGTTCGAGCTCGAGGTGATCCGCGACCGGAACGACAACGTCGTCATCGTCTGCTCGATCGAGAACCTCGACCCGATGGGTGTGCACACGGGCGACTCGGTCACGGTCGCGCCGCAGATGACCCTGCCGGACGAGGCCTACCAGGAGCTCAGGGATGCCTCCGCGGCCGTCATCCGTGCGGTCGGCGTCGAGACCGGTGGCTCCAACATCCAATTTGCGCGCAGCCGCGACACGGGCGAGATCCGCGTGATCGAGATGAACCCGCGCGTGTCACGTTCCTCCGCCCTCGCCTCGAAGGCCACCGGCTACCCGATCGCCAAGGTGGCCGCGAAGCTCGCGGTCGGCTACACCCTCGACGAGATCCCGAACGACCTGACGAGGACGACGCCGGCGAGCTTCGAGCCCGCACTGGACTACGTGGTCGTGAAGTTCCCGCGCTTCGCCTTCGAGAAGTTCCCGGGGGCCGATCCCACCCTCGGCACGCAGATGAAGTCCGTGGGCGAGGCGATGGGCATCGGCCGCACCTTCACCGAGGCGTTTCTCAAGGCCTTCGGCTCGCGTGAGCTGGAGCCGGGTGCGCCGTCGCCGTGGGGGACGATCGACGACATCCCCGACGGCGTGCACCCGTGGTTCCTGGAGCAGTTGGCCTGGGCGAGAAGGGAGCTCGCCTCACGGGACATCCTCCGCGCGAAGCGCGCAGGCTGGGGCGACGACTCGATCGGCGCGGCCTGGGGAGTCTCGGGCGACGACGTGCGCCGCACCCGTTACGCGAAGGGGATCAGGCCCTCGTTCCGCCGGGTCGATTCGTGCGCCGGCGAGGTCGAGGCGGCCTCCAACTACTTCTACTCGACCTGGGGCGAGACCGACGAAGCCCCGCCCGCGGGCGACAAGCCGCGGGTCGTGATCCTCGGTTCAGGCCCCAACCGGATCGGCCAGGGGATCGAGTTCGACTACTGCTGCGTGCACGCCGCACAGGCGTTCAGGGCGCTCGGGTACGAGGCGGTGATGGTCAACTGCAACCCCGAGACCGTCTCGACCGATTACGACACGTCCGACCGCCTGTACTTCGAGCCCCTCTCTCCCGAGGAGGTGCTCGCCGTGCTCGACCGGGAGCAGCCCGTAGGGGTGGTCACCCAGTTCGGCGGGCAGACCCCGCTCCGGCTGGCGCGCCCGATCGAGGCCGCCGGCTACACGATCCTGGGCACGCCGCATAGCGCCATCGACCTCGCCGAGGACCGGGAGCGCTTCGGCGCGCTGGCCCGCGAACTCGGCATCCGCTGCCCTCCCTGGGCGATCGTGAGGGGCCAGGAGGAGGCGCTGGCCGCAGCCGCGGAGGTCGGCTACCCGGTACTCGTCCGACCGTCGTACGTGCTGGGCGGCCGCGCGATGCGGATCTGCTACGACGACCACCAGCTCGTCGAGGCGATGGCCGCGGTCAGCGGGCCCGTACTCGTCGACCGCTTCGTCGAGAACGCGATCGAGATCGATGTCGACGCGCTCTGTGACGGGCAGGAGACCTACGTCGCGGCGGTCATGCAGCACGTCGAGGAAGCGGGAGTCCACTCCGGCGACTCCGCCTGCGTGCTGCCCGCGCAGTCGCTGACACTGGCCAACGGCTTCGAGATCGAGCACATCGTCAAGCGCCTGGCGCCGGCGCTCGGCACCGTCGGCCTGCTCAACGTCCAGCTCGCCGTGGCAGACCAGACCGTCTACGTCCTGGAGGCGAATCCGCGCGCGTCGCGGACCGTCCCGTTCGCCTCCAAGGCGATCGGCGTCAACCTCGTGGAGGCTGCGTGCAGGCTCGCGGCGGGCGCCACGCTCGCCGAGCTCGACCTGCCCGTGCCACGCCCCGCGGAGATCAGCGTCAAGGCCGCCGTGCTTCCGTTCGCCCGCTTCGCCGGAGCGGATGCGGTGCTCGGACCGGAGATGCGCTCGACCGGCGAGGTGATGGCCAGCGCGGCCGATCTCCCGACCGCGTTCGCGAAGGCCGAGCGCGCGGCGGGCCGTCCGCTGCCGACCACCGGCGCGGCATTCCTCTCGGTGCGTGACGCCGACAAGCCCGCACTCGCCCCGGTCGCCGCGGCTCTCGCCGGTCTGGGCTTTCGCCTGCTCGCCACGAGCGGCACGGCGTCGACGCTCCGCGCCGCCGGGCTCGAGGTGGAGGAGGTGGCCAAGGTGGCCGAGGCGACCGAGAGCGAGATGTCGGTCGTCGACCTGATCAAGGAGCGCCGCTGCAACCTCGTCGTCAACACCCCCCAGGGCTCGGGAGCGCGCGCCGACGGATACCTGATCCGCGAAGCGGCGCTCGTCAGTCGGGTCCCGTGTATCACCACCATCTCCGGTGCCGCAGCGGCCGTGCATGCGATCGCGAACGCCCGCGCCGACACGACGCTCTCCCTCCAGGAGCGCATCGGGCTCGCCACGTGACGGCCCTCGCCCCAGCCGCGATCCGCCGGCACACGGATGTGCCGCCTCGCCGGGAGTGCCGGGTGCTCGGGGTGGAAGCGGTCGGGTTGTACACGTTGCTCCGGCTCGAGCGGGGCGAGGTCGATCCGGGATTGCCTGGCCAGTTCTTCATGCTCGAGGCTCCAGGGCGCCTGCTGCCGCGGCCGTTCTCGCTCTGCCTCGCGCCGGAAGGCGAACTCGTGTTTCTGCTCGACGTCGTCGGACCGGGCACGCAGGCGCTGGCCACCGTGACTCCGGGGCAGAGCATCCACGTCCTCGGCCCGCTCGGCAACGGATACGACCTCGACGTCGCCCGTCCGCTGCTCGTCGCCGGCGGCATCGGCATCGCGCCGCTGCCCTATCTCGCCGAGACCCTCGGCGGCGCGCCCGCCGTGCTCGGCTTCCGCACGCTCGAGCACGCACAGGCGGCCTCGCTGCTACCCGGCGCCACGGTGGTCGTCGAGCCGACGCGTGTCACCGAGGCGCTCCCGGCAGGCGAGTACGACATTCTCGCGTGTGGTCCGGAGCCGATGCTGGAGGCGCTCGCACGCCTGCGCCCGGGTGCGCAGTTGGCCTGGGAGGCGCCGATGGCCTGCGGGTTCGGCGCCTGCTTCGGTTGCGTGGTCGAGCTCGACGGAGAGCCGCGACGGCTGTGCCTCGAGGGACCGGTGCTGCGAGCGGCATGAAGCCGGTACCTCTGTTCAACGCCTCGGGCTGCCTGGACGCGCTGGCAGCGCCCTCCGTCGCCAATCGGTTCGACGTGTTCGTGACGAAGACGATCACGCCCATCGTCCGTGCCGGGAACCCGACACCGAGGATCGCCGAGACCGAGCACGGCATCCTCAACTCGATCGGCTTGCAGGGCCCTGGCATCGACGGCCTCGTCGATCGTGTGCTGCCGCGTCTGCGGGAGACGCTCACGGCGCGCCTCTGGGTCAGCGTCGGCGGGTTCTCGGTAGCCGACTACGTAACCGTGTGCGAGCGGTTGGACGCCGAGGAGGGTGTCGAGGCGCTCGAGCTGAACCTCTCCTGTCCGAACGTGGAGGAGGCTCCGGAGAGTGCGGCCGTGATCGTCGCGGCCGTTCGAAGCGTGTCCGGAAAGCCCCTCTTTGCGAAGCTTTCGCCGGCGGCGTGGGACGTCGGGGAGACGGCGCGCGCGGTCGCGGCGGCCGGGGCGGACGGTCTGTCGCTGGTCAACACGCTCAAGGGGATGGCCTTCGACGAGCGAAGCGGCAGGCCCAAGCTCGCGCGCGGGATCGGCGGATACTCGGGGCCTGCGTTGCGACCTGTCGCGCTCGCGTGCGTCCACGCCTGTGCGACCGCGGTCGAGTTGCCCATCGTCGGCATGGGGGGCGTCGGCTCCGCCGAGCACGTCCTCGACCTCGTGCGCGCGGGCGCATCGGGCGTCGCCATCGGCACCGCGCTCTTCTCGGATCCCGGCCTGCCGGAGCGTCTGCGGACCGAGCTTGCAGCGCTCACGCGGGCCTCAGGCGACGCGATCTCGACCCGACATGACCTCAGGTCTGTTGTCAGATCAGGAAAACCCCTGCAAATGGTACACAACGTTCTCGCTTGACCAGTTTCCAGGGATCGTTAGACTCCATGCCTCGATGGTCACCTCCAAGACGCAGACACAAGCACCGCTTCGGTCGCTCGATCAGCGCATGGAGGCGTTGCGGCGTGCCAACGACATCCGCGTCAGAAGAGCACAGCTCAAGAAGGATCTCAAGGACGGGATGCTCTCGATCGATGACGTCCTGCTCGACCCGCCCGACTTCGTGTTGACGGCCAAAGTGTTCGACATGCTGATGGCCGTTCCCAAGTTCGGTCGAGTCAAGGCAGCGCGTCTGCTCAACCAGTGTCGGATCAGCCAGTCGAAGACGGTGGGCGGCCTTTCCGAGCGTCAGCGGGCCGAGCTCGTCAATCTCTTCAACCGGTAGGTCTTTGGCGTCGCCAGGCCGTACCGGCGACCGAAGCCAGGCGACCGCGCTCCTCCCCCCAGGTCGAGCGCGGTTGTCCTTTCCCCCGAAGCGATCGGACGCATGAGACGCGCTGTCTCAACCGCCCGTCTCGCGTTCCGGGGTAGCGGCCGGCCGCGTCAGCGGCCGCTTCAGGGGTCTTCCCGAGCCGGGAGCCGCGAGAGCGGGTTCCGGCTCTGGGGGCAAGCATGAGCCCTCCGGTCTTCGTGGTCACCGGTCCGTCCGGTGCGGGGAAGGGAACGCTGATCCATGCGCTCGTCCAAAGGCTGCCCCGGCTGGAGGTCGCGGTCTCCGCAACCACTCGTGCCCAGCGGCCGGGCGAGACCGACGGAGTCGACTACCACTTCCTCGACGAGGAGACATTCCGCGCGCGCATCGCGGCGGGTGCGTTCCTCGAGCACGTGGAGTACGTCTCCGGAAAGCGCTACGGGACGCTGCGCGCCGAAATCGACCGGCTGTCCGCTCGCGGCAAGGTCTGCGTGCTGGAGCTCGAGCTCGTGGGTGCGCTGCACGTCCAGGAGACGGTTCCGGGCTCCATCACGCTCTTCATCGCCGCCGACGTGGAGGAGCTCGAGCGGCGGCTCCGCAGCCGCGCCACCGAGTCGACCGGCGAGATCGGCGAGCGCATCGCACTCGCGCGCTCGCAGCTCGAGCAGGCGCACCGCTTCCGCTACATGGTGCGTAACGACGACGTCCATCGCGCCACCGAGGTGCTGGAGGCGATCGTCAGCCGCGAGCTCGAGCTCGCCGGGCTCGAATCCGGTGCCCCTCCGCCAGGAGGTGGGGCGGGTACCGGCGCCCGTGGTTCCTGACTGAGCTTGGATCCACCAGATATGCGTGACCGCGGGGCGTTCGGCTTGCGAGCCCAGACGGACGCAACCGCCCACGCAGAACGGTCGATCCAAGCTCAGTCCGGACACCTGTGTGGCCGTTCCTGCACCGACGGCGCCGAGTGTCGGTACCATGGATCGAACATGATCGAACCTCGCATCGACAGACTGATCGCCGCGGCGTCAACCGATCCCGCAGAGCCGACTTCGCGGTATGCGCTCGTCCTGGTCTCGGCCAAACGCGCCCGCCAGATCAACAACTACCACCATCAGCTCGGTGAAGGCTTCGGTCTCGCCGATGCACCCCCACCGCTCGTCCAGTCGCGGTCGAAGAACTATCTGACGCTCGCGATGGAAGAGATCGCGCAGGGCAAGATCGCGCTCGTCTACACCTGACCGGGGCGGCGGGCACAGCCGGCCCAGCGGGCCTGGAGGAATCCCTGTAGTCGGAGCCCTGTAGGGGCGCGAGCGACATGGGAACGTCCGGTGAGTCCCTAGAGGGGCCACCGGCCGACCCGTGTCTTCCTCGACCCGCCGGCAGCGAGCAGGCGCCACGACGTCCGGTCCGCGGCGCCGCAAGCGGGCACACCGGCAACATGACGTGACCGCCGCCCGCGCGCAGCAGCCACAATGTCGGTGTGGCCAGGATCGTCGTCGGCGTCAGCGGGGGCATCGCCGCGTACAAGGCGGGCGAGCTCGTGCGGCTGCTCGTCAAGGGCGGGCATCAGGTCGTCCCGGTTCTGACCCGGGGCGCCGAGCGGTTCATCACGGCCGAGACGCTCAATGCGCTCGCAAGGCACACGCCGGGGCCAGACCCGTACCCGCATCTCTCGCGTCCCGATGCGCTCGTCGTCGCGCCTCTGACGGCGCACACACTCGCGCGGCTCGCTCACGGCTTCGCGGACGACCTACTCACCGAAACCGCGCTCGCGCACCGTGGGCCGCTCGTGCTCGCACCGGCGATGAACACCGGCATGTGGGAGCACCCGGCGACGCAGGCGAACCTCGAGCTCGTCAGCTCGCGAGGGGCCGTCGTGGTCGGCCCCGAGGCAGGGGAGCTGGCGGAGGGCGAGATCGGGATTGGGCGGATGTCCGAGCCCGCGACGATCGCAGCCGCCGTCGAGCGGACGCTCGTCGAAACAGGCCACTCCCGGGAGGCTGCCGCCGCGCCGGGGGCCACGCTCGCCGGGGTCACGGTCGTGGTGAGCGCCGGTGGCACCCGCGAGCCGCTCGACTCGGTGCGCTTCATCGGGAACCGCTCGAGCGGCCGCATGGGGGTCGCTCTTGCGGAAGCGGCGCACGAACGCGGCGCCGATGTCACGCTGCTCGCCGCGAACCTCGCCGTCCCCGCACCGGACGGGGTGACGGTGGTCGCCGCACCGACCGCGGCCGACCTCCGCCGTGAAGCTCTCGAACGGGCGAACGCGGATGTGTTCCTGATGTCGGCCGCCGTCGCCGACTACCGGCCGGCCGACCGGATCGAGGGCAAGCGTCCGAAGTCGGCCGACCCGTGGCAGGTCTCGCTCGTGCCCACAGCCGACATCGCCAAGGCGCTGGGGGCGGCTCGGCGCCCGGGCCAGATACTCGTGGCGTTCGGTGCCGAGAGCGGGGAGGAGGGGCAAGAGCGGAAGCGCTCCATGCTGGGCGACAAGAACGTCGATCTCGTCGTCTACAACGACGTGGGGCGGTCCGACATCGGGTTCGACGCGCAGCAGAACGAAGTCACGCTCATGTGGCGCGGCGGCGAACGCGTCGTCGAGCGGGCGCCGAAGGGGACGATCGCGCGCGAGATCCTCGACGAGGTCGAGCGGCTGCTCGGGGAGCGCGCGTGAGACGCCAGGTGTCAGCCCGTCGTTTCGCGTTCCGGGGTGGCGGCCGGCCGCGTCAGGGGTTTTGCCGAGCCGGAAGCCGCGGGAGCGGGTTCCGGCTCTGGGGGCAAGCAGGCTTCCGGCTCTGGGGGCGTGAATGAGCGAGCCGGCGGCCCGTCCCTCGGTCGGCATCGCCGAACGTGTGCTCGCCAACCTGGCGACCGCAGTCCGGGCGCCGGAAGAGGTGTTGCGGCTACCCCTGCTCTGCCTGCTCGCGGAGGGGCACGCGCTGATCGAGGACGTCCCCGGCGTCGGAAAGACGATGCTCGCGAAGGCGTTGGCCCGCTCGTTCGATCTCGGCTTCGCCCGCGTCCAGTTCACACCCGATCTCCTGCCGTCGGACGTGACCGGCGTGAGCGTCTACGACCAGCGCTCCGGGAGCTTCGCCTTCCGCCCCGGCCCCGTGTTCACCAACGTGCTTCTCGTCGACGAGATCAACCGGGCGTCGCCGCGCACGCAGTCGGCGCTGCTCGAGGCGATGCAGGAGACCCAGGTCACGGTGGACGGCGAGAGCCATCTGCTGCAGCGACCGTTCCTCGTCCTCGCGACGCAGAACCCACTCGAATTCGAAGGTACATATCCGCTGCCGGAGGCGCAGCTCGACCGCTTCGCGATCCGCATGTCTGTCGGCTACCCATCCTTCGCGGACGAGGCTCGGCTTCTGGCTTCGGAGACGACCGAGCCTGCGCTCGATCGGCTGCAGCCGGTTGCCGGAGCAGACGAGGTGCTGGCCGCGATCGTGCAGGCGCGCGCGGTCTTTGTCGAGGAGTCCGTCAACCGCTACGTGGTGGCGCTCCTCCGCAACACGCGCGAGAGCGGTCACCTGGCGCTCGGGGCCAGTCCGCGAGCCGGGATCGCGCTGCTTCGTCTTGCGAAGGCTCTGGCGTTCGTGCTCGGCCGCGACTACGTGACTCCCGAGGACATCCAGGCGATGGCCGTGCCGGCGCTGGCGCATCGCGTCCTGCCCGCTGCCGGCAACCGGGACGCTGGGGCCGTCAAGGCCATCGAAGAGGCCGTCTCACACACGCCGGCGCCCGTGTGAGGAGCAGGCTGCAGGAAAACGCGGCATGGCTCGCGGGGGTCGTCTGTCTGCTGCTGTCGTTCGGACTCGGTTCACATGCTGTGGCTGCGCTCGGTCTCGGGTTGACGGGGGCGGGCGCGGCCGCCAGGATCGCCACCCGGCTGGCTGTACGTGGTGTCGCCGGCGGCGAGCGCCGGACACGAACGATCCGCACGACCGAGGGCATTCCCGCCACCCTTGAGCTCGCCGTCTTGCCGCGAGGGTTCGGGACGCTTCGCCGCGTGACGCTCGAGCTCGCGCACGACGTCGTGCTCGGGGCGGCGCCGGTGTCGGGTCGCGTCGACCTCCGGCTCGGAGCGGTGCCAAGAGGGCGTTACCCGCTTCGGGCGGCGACGCTGGTGGCGAACGACCCGCTCGGCCTCTGCCGCGCCGCGGCGGAGCTGCCCCTCGCGGGCGAGCTGATCGTGCACCCCGACGTTCCCGTGATCCCGCCCGGGACGCTCGAGGGGGGAGCCTGGGAGGCGGGTGCGCGCCGGCGCCTTCGCTCGGCTGCGGGGCTCGACGTGCTCGGCGTGCGCGAGCATGCGGCGGGGGAGCCGCTCCGCTCGGTGCACTGGCCGACGACGGCCCGCCGTGGATCGCTCATGGTTCGCGAGCTCGCCGAGAGCCGGCGGGTCGACACGGTCGTCGCGCTGGACACGGTGGCGGCACCGGCCCGCGACATCCTCGACACGGCGGTGCGCGCGGCCGGGGCCTTGCTCCGGGCGATCGTCGCAGAAGGACGCCGCGGTGTTCTCGTGCTTCCGGATTGTCGCCGCCCGCGCACGGTGGAGACGCTGGACGCCGACTGGGAAGTCGCACTCGACGACCTCGCGGGGGTGAAGGCAGGTGCCGATGTGCTCGCCGCCGCTGATCGCGCGTCACGCGGCGCCGGCGCCGTCATCCTCGTCACCACGCGAAGCGATGGGCAGGTCGCCGCGTTCGCCTCGCGCGTGGGGGCCACGATCGTGCTCGTTCAACCTCCGGACGCGCCGCGCGCAAGCCGTCCTGGGACGATCTCCGTGGCAGTCGGGGCTGATCTCGCCGCCTCGCTCGCCGCGACGGCGCTTTCCGGGCTGGCGGTGCCGGCGTGAGACGCCCTGTGTCAACCCCTCGTCTCGTGTTTCGGGGTAACGACCGGCCGCGGCAGCGGCCGCTTCAGGGGTTTTCCCGAGCCGGAGGCCGCGCGAGCGGCTTCCGGCTCTGGGGGCAAACGTGAGGCTCGGCACCCGTCACGCCGAGCGTTTCGTTCTTGCGCTGCTGCCGGTGTGCGCGGTCGCGTATGCCTGGGCACGACTCGAAGCGCCGCCGCGCGTCGGCGAGGCGGTGACGGTCGCGGCGCTTGGGCTGGTGGCCGGCCTGGTCGACGGGGTACGTACGCGGACCGCGGCCGCACTGATGTGCCTGGTCGCCGTGCTCAGCATCGCGTTCCGGGTCTCCCCGGTGGAGGCATTGCCGTTCACGGAGGGAACCTGGTTCGGCGCCGTGTGGCAACGAACGCTCGACGGCTTGCGCGGTTTCGACGCCGTCGCCCTGCCCTTCTCGCCATCGGCCCGGCCGGACATGCACGGGCTCGTGTTGCTCGCATGTGGCCTGTTTGCGCTGGCGCTGGCTCACGCGGCCTCCGCCGGCTCGACGCGCCGCCTCGTCGCCCTCACGGTGCTCGGCGGCGGCTGGGGAGCGACCACGTCCGAGCAGCTCGACACCGCGGCCCTGGGGGCCCTGCTGCTCGCCGCGACACTCTGGCCGCCGCTCCTACGCACCATCCGACGACCTCACGTCGGTCGCAGGACGGCCAACACTGCGGTCGCCACGCTGGTCGTCGTCGCCGCGGGCGCCGGCACCGCCGCGGCTCTCGGGGCCGCCCCCTCGAAGGCCGCGGTGGACTGGAGGAACTGGAGCATGATCGATGCCTCCCGTGGCAAGGTCGGCGTGCAATACGTCTGGGACTCGAACTACGACGGCGTCCAGTTCCCGAAGAAGCCGACCACGGTTCTGCGTGTCCGCTCCGGAACGCGCGCGCTGTACTGGCGGGCCTCCACGCTCGATCTCTTCACGCAGGACCGGTGGATCGAGAGTGTCGTACCGCTGACGATCGACCGTCCGACGCGCGCGGTGCCGGGCGACGTGATGCGGGTCGCGCAGGCGTACGAGCGCTCCGGATGGATCGAGCAGCACGTGGAGATCGCGGCGCTCGACGACGCGCGCCTGGTCGCCGCGTCCGAGCCCGTGTTCCTGCAGGCGCCGAGCCTTCCGGCGGTGCAGTACGCCGTCGGCGGGCTTCTTCGCAGTCGCGACCCCCTGCCCAGAGGCACCACCTATCGCGTCTGGAGCTACGCCCCGACGCCGGGGCGGGAGGCGCTCGAGCGCTCGCGACCCGTGTACCCCACGACGTCCGAGTACTACCTCCGTCTCGACCGGGCGACCGCACCGTTCTTCGGCTCCCCCGGCCGGGCAGCGCAGATCGACGCGCTGTTCGCGGACGATCGCTACCAACCGCTCTGGCCGTACAAGGACATGTGGGAGCTGGCGGAAGAGATCACGCGCGAGGCGAAGAGCCCGTACGCGACGGCGGTCGCAGTCGAGGGCTGGCTCCGCTGGAGTGGCGGTTTCGTCTACGACGAGCAGCCGCCGCTGACGACGACGGCGCCGGCTCTCGTCGACTTCGTCACACGGACGCGGGCGGGGTACTGCCAGCACTACGCGGGCGCGATGACGGTGATGCTGCGCATGCTCGGCATCCCATCGCGGGTCGCTGTCGGCTTCACCTCCGGCCGCCGGCGCGACGGGGTCTGGGAGATCGCCGACCGCAATGCACACGCCTGGGTCGAAGCCTGGTTCGAGGGCATCGGCTGGGTGCCGTTCGACCCCACGCCTGGCCGCGGGCGCTTCTCGGGCGACTACACGTATGCGTCCGACTCCGCCGATGCCATCCGCGCGCTCGGCGGTGACCGGCTGCCCGGCCCTGAAGATCCCGTCTTCTCGCCCTCGGGCGGTGAGCCGGCCCCCGCGACCGTCGTCCCGGAGACCCGGGAGGTGCCGTGGCCGCTCGTCACGCTTGCCATCGCGGTGCTGCTGGCCCTCGCCGTCGGGCTCATTAAGCAGGGCCTACGGCGCGCTCGGTACCGCGCCCGGGATCCTCGCCGGCGAGCCGCCGCGGCGCTGCACGAGTTGCGAGACGTCCTGCGCGACCAGGGGGTCAAGGTTCCGCGAGCCGCCGGTGTGGAGGGCACGCTGGCGCTGGCCGAGCGCCACCTCGGCGTGGGCGCGCGCGGTCTCGGCGAGGCGATCAGCGAAGGGTGCTACGGACCGGCGTCGCGAGCGGAGCAGGCCGCCGGCCGCGCCCGTGCCGAGTTGCGCCGCTACCGCAGGGTGATGCGGGAGGAGCTGCGACCGCGCCGGCGGCTCAAGGGCTTCCTTTCGCCGGCGTCACTTCTGGCCGTCATCCGAGATCGTCCGTGAGATCGGCCACGATCGAGGCATAGCGGCGAAACCGTTTCGCGGCTTCGCGGTTGAAGCTGTCGACGAAGGCCTCCCGAGCGGCGCCCGACAGCGTCGCCGCGTACGAGTCGCGTGCCTCGAGCAGCCGGTCGGCTATCGCGTCGACGACGAGCTGAAAGTCGCCGTACGCCTCCTCGGCCCCCTCGCGATCCGACGCCGTCCATGCCGCCTCCGCGGTTGCCGCCTCCTCGAGCAGGGCGGCCTCGTCGACGGCGACCAGGTCGAGCATCCGCTCCACGAGGTCGGCAAAGCGGTCTTGGCGGCCGAATCTCACAGCAGACGGCGGTAGAGGTCGAGGTGGGCCGCGGCCGACGCTTCCCATGTCAACTCGGAACGCGCACGGTCGGCTCCGGCGCGCGCGGCGGCGAGCGCCTGCGGATCGTCCAGTAACTCGGTGAGCGCGGCTACCAGGCCCGCACGGTCGCCCGGAGCGACCACGCGACCGGCGGCGAAGCGGCGCACGACCTCCCCGAGGCCGCCCACGTCGTACACCACCGCGGGCACACCTGCGCCGAGCGCAAGCAGCAGCGCGCCCGACTGGTCGAGCTCAGCGCGATACGGAAAGATCGCCACGGTCGACTCGCCGAGCGCCTGCTCCAGCTCTCCGTCCGAGAAGTAGCCGAGCCGCCATTCCGCGCGGTCGCCCGCCTGCGCCCGGAGTGCCTCCAGCGGGATGCGCGGGTCGCCGGCCACGAGGAGTCGTGCGCCACGAACGGCGAGCGTCGCCTCGACCGCCTCCGGTACTCCCTTGTACGGTCTGAGCGCGCCGATGACGGCAACCGTCCGGCCGTCGTCGCGGCGCGGCGGGTCGCAACGAAACACCGGGTGCGGGATCACATGGAGCCGGCGCTCGTCGACGCCGAGCGCCGTGAGCGCGCGCTTGCCGTTCTCGGAGTGCACGACGATCGCATCCAGCCGCGCGAACAGCCGTCTCCACGTTGTGCCCTTGTGAGCGGTGCGACGCGGGATCAGGTCGTGCGCCGTGAACACGAGCGGGGCACGGCTGCGCAGGAGCCACGCGTCCGCTTCGGGCAGCGCCGACCATTGCAGGTGGACGATGTCCTCGCCGGCACGCGCTATCCGGGCCAGCGTGCGCGGATGCTCGAGCAGCTTCACCCCGAGCCGAAGCGCCCGCGGGCGAATGTGAGCCGACCAGCGATAGAGCGATGCATCTCGTGTGTATCCGGCCGGCGCCGGGACATCGCCGTAGCGAAAGTGCGACGTCAGCAACCGAACGTCGGCACCGGCGGCGGCGAGGGCTGCGCACAGCGCGTGGTCGTACGGAGGGGTGTACGCCGGGGGGTCGGTGACGAGGACACGCACCGTCGTAGAGTAGATCCGGCCCATGAGCGTCCTGCTCCGCACCTGGAACGTCTTCCACGGGAACACCTATCCGCCGGGGCGCCGGAGCCACCTGGCAGAGATGGTGCGTCTTGTCACCGAAGACCACCCCGACGTCGTGTGCCTCCAGGAGGTTCCCGTGTGGGCGTTGCCCCGGCTGGAGGAGTGGAGCGGCATGAGCGCGTTCACGTCGATCGCGCGCGGCCCTCGGCTACCGCGAGTGTCGGGACCGGTGACGCGGGTGCACAACGGCGCGCTCCGGTCGCTTGTCAGCGGGCAGGCCAACGCGATGTTGGTGGACCCGCGCCACGAGGCCCGGGCGCTCGGCTCGGTGGGCGTGAGCCGGTGGGGCAAGGAGCCACGGCGGGTGCACGCGGTGTGGATGGGTGGGCTGGTGATCGCCAATACGCACCTCTCGAGCCCCGCCGACAGCGGGGCGCAGCAGGAGGAGCTCGAGCGCTGCGTGGCCTTCCTCGACCGCTTCGCCGACGGCGGGCCGGTGGTGCTGGCGGGGGATCTCAACGTCAGCGAGCCTGTGCTCCCCGGGTTTACGGGCGGCGGCCCGGGAATCGACCACGTCCTCGTCCGGGGTCTCGAGCTTCACACACTCGAGATCTGGGAGCCCGAGCGGCGCGTGCGGGGAAGGAGGTTACTCTCCGACCATGCGCCGGTGGAGACCGTGATCACATGACGTTCGAGGAGGTTCGCGCGACCTTCCCGGTACTCGAGCGGAAGGCCTACCTCAACGCCGGCACGTTCGGCCCGCTGGCCAGGCGGACCACCGACGCCCTGCTGTCCGAGGCCGAGCGCGATGCGCGCGAGGGGCGCTGCGGCTCGCCGTTCTTCCTGGGCGCCCTCGAGCTGCGCGAGCAGGTGCGGGCTGCGATCGCGAGCCTCGTCGAGGCGGAACCGGGTCAGGTCGCTCTGCTGGCATCCACCACCGATGCGTGCAACCGGGTCGTGTCCGGGCTTGGCCTGCAGGCGGGCGACGAGGTCGTGACCACCAATGAGGAGCATTTCGGGCTGCTTGGCCCGCTCGGTGTCTCTGCCGCCACGGTGGTGGTCGTCCCCGCCGATGCGGAGCGCGTCGTCGCGGCTGTCACGCCGCGCACCAAGCTGATCGCCTTGTCGGGCGTGCTCTGGACGACGGGGAAGATCCTGCCGGCAGCCGAGATCCGCGCACGGACGGGCGTGCCGATCCTCGTCGACGGAGCGCAGTCCGTCGGCGCGGTGCCGGTGTCGTTCCCGGGCGTCGATTTCCTCACGGTCTCCGGACAGAAGTGGCTGTGCGGGCCGGACTCCACCGGCGCGCTCGTTGTCGCCGACCCCGAGCGGCTGCGTGTGACCGGCCCGAGCTACCTGGCGCAGGCGAGCTACGAGGACGACGGCACCTTCGTCCCGCGTGACGGCGCCGTCCGGTTCGAGTCGAACTGGTGGTCGGTCGGCGTGACCCGCGGTCTGCTCGCCGCGATCACGGCGCGGCCCGAGTGGGCGTTTGCGCGGGCAGCCGAGACGGCCGCCCGCTGCCGCGAGCTGCTTGGGCGCCACGTCGAGGTGGTGACGCCCAAACCGCATGCCACGCTCGTCGCCTTCCGGCCCGACGGGGAGGAGGCGGGTGCAGTCGTCGAGCGGCTGCGGCTGCGCGACGTCGACGTCCGTGAGATCCCGCGGACAGGTCTCGTGCGTGCCTCGGTCGGCTACTGGACGAGCGATGGCGACCTGGAGCGCCTGGTTGAGGGAGTGATCGATCGGTGAGCTCCGGTGCGGTCGCGTGGCGGATCGAGACCGAGCGTTTGATCTTGAGGCCCTGGCGTCCGGTGGACGCCCCCGCGCTGAAGGCGGCCGTTGACTCGTCTCTCGACCATCTGCGGCCGTGGATGCCGTGGGCGCAGCACGAGCCGGCACCAGTCGAGGACAAGGTCGAGATGATCGAGCGCTGGCAGTTGTCGTTCGCGCTCGGGCGGGAGTTGCCGTACGGGATGCTCGAGCGCGACGACGTCACGGCCGCGGGCAGCACCGGGTTGCACGACCGGGTCGACAAGATCGCGCGGGAGATCGGCTACTGGGTCCGCCGCGACCTGGAGGGACAGGGGTTGGTCACCGAATCGACAGCCGCGCTCACCAAGGTCGCGTTCGAGGTGATGGGTCTGGAGCGCATCGAGATCCGCTGCGACCCGGCGAACGTCCGAAGCGCCGCAGTACCGCGCCGGCTCGGGTTCGAGCTGGTCGAGGTTGTCCCGGCCACCGCTCCCGACGTGCACGAGGGCCGCACGGAGACGATGGTCTGGTCACTGTCACGCGCCGACTATCCGGCATCCCCGTGCGCTGGAGCTCGCGTCAAGGTGTGGGGCCGGGAGGGTGCGTCGCTCCGGGTGTCCTGAGGGCTCTCCGTCGACGGCGCCGGCGTATTCGCGCTTACTGTCGAACACCGCCGCGGTGCCGTTTCCTACCCCGCTAGTCCGAGACGGGCGGCGACCGGTTGCAGGGCAGCCACCACATTGGCGATGTGCTCGTCCAGCTCCAGGCCGATCAGCTCGGCGCCCGCGTACACCTCGTCCCGGTGCACGCCCGCCGCGAACGACGGTTGCTTGAGCTTCTTGCGCACCGACTTCGGCTCGAGCCCGGCCAGCCCCATCGGTCGCACGAGACCGCAGGCGTGCACGAAGCCCGAGAGCTCGTCGCAGGCGAACAGCACCTGCTTGAGCGGCGTGTCCCGCGGGATCGCGAGGTGCTCGGCGTGCGAGAGCACGGCGTCAACGAGCTCCTCGGGGTATCCCTCCGCCCGGAGGATCGGAGCGCCGTCCTGCGGGTGCTTGTCCAGCGTGGGGTGGATCTCGTAGTCGAAATCGTGGAGCAGGGCGGTGGCGCCCCAGAACTCCACATCGGCGCCGCGCAGGCCCGCGTAGTGACGCACGGATGCCTCCACCGCCTGCGCATGGCGGAGAAGCGACTCGCTCGTCGTGTAGCGGGTCAGTGTCTCCCAGGCCCTGTCGCGGGTGACCTCCATGCGCGCGGGTACGATACCCCGCCGCATGGAGACGTTCGTCATAGAGGGGGGCCGGCCGCTCTCCGGAACGATCCGCGCATCGGGAAACAAGAACGGTGCGCTGCCGATCCTCGCCGCCACCATCCTCGCCTCCGAGCCCGTGACGCTCGGCAACGTGCCGCACATCGCCGACGTGCTGACGATGACCGAGATACTCGCGGACATCGGCGCGACCGTCGAGTGGGCGGACGCAAACACGGTTCGCGTCGATGCCGCCAACGTGACGAAGACGACGCTCGATCCTCTCCTCTGCCGCAGGATCCGGGCCTCGTTCCTGCTTGCCGGCCCCCTCCTGGCTCGTTTCGGGCACGCGATGATCCCCCCACCAGGCGGCGACGTGATCGGCCGCCGCCGGCTCGACACGCATATCCACGCCTTCGAGGCGCTCGGTGCCACGACCACGCTCAACGGGGGCTACGAGCTGCACGCCGAGCGGCTCCGCGGTACACGCATGTTCCTGGACGAGGCATCGGTGATGGGAACCGAGAACGCGATCATGGCCGCCGTGCTGGCCGAGGGCGACACCGTGATCGGCCACGCCGCCTGCGAGCCGCACGTCGTCGATCTCTGCCAGTTCCTGGTCTCGCTCGGCGCGGGGATCGACGGCATCGGGTCGAACCTCCTGCGCATCACGGGCGTCGCGCAGCTCTCCGGTGGCCGGCACACCATCCGCTCCGAGCACGTCGAGGTCGCGAGCTTCGCCGCCCTGGCCGCAGTCACGGGCGGTGACCTGACGATCGAGGCTGTCGAGCCCGACGACTTCATCTCGATCGTGCCGGCGTTCCGCAAGCTCGGCATCGAGCTGGAGGCGGGCGAGCACACGCTGCGGGTTCGCGCGGGGCAAGCCTTGCAGGTCGTGGACGACCTCGGCGGGCAGATTCCCAAGATCGAGAGCGGAATCTGGCCGGCCTTTCCCGCCGACCTCACCTCGATCGCGCTCACGGCGGCGACGCAGGCCACGGGCACGATCCTGATCTTCGAGAAGATGTTCGAGAGCCGCCTCTTCTTCGTGGACAAGCTCGTCGGGATGGGTGCCAAGATCGTTCTCTGCGATCCCCATCGCGCCGTCGTAGCCGGGCCCTCGCAGCTGTACGGCGAGCGGATGGAGAGCCCGGACATCCGCGCCGGTATGGCGATGGTCATCGCCGCGCTGTGCGCGGAGGGCCGCTCCACGATCGGCAACGTCCGCCAGATCGACCGCGGGTACGAGCGCATCGACGAGCGGCTGCGGGCGCTCGGCGCCTCGATCGAGCGCGGTCAGGCGTGACCGCCCCCGCCCGGCTACGGCTCTCGTGTTGAACGCTCTCGTGGCGCGCCAGCGCCAACCCCGCTACCGGTAGGAGGCACAACGTGGAGAAGAAGGTCATTCGCACCGACACCGCTCCGGCACCGCTTGGCGGCGCACCGTACAACCAGGCGATCGTTGCCGGCGACCTCGTGTTCGTCGCGGGGCAGCTCGGTATCCGCCCCGGCGACGCGGCGGTCGACGGCACGATCGGCGAACAGACCGAGAAGGTGATGCAGAACATCGCGGCGATCCTGACCGCGGCCGGCTCCGACATCGCGAATCTCGTGAAGACGACGGTGTTCCTCGCGGACTTCGACGATTTCGCGGGCATGAACGAGGTGTATGCCCGGCACGTGGGCCCCAACGCGCCGGCACGAAGCACCGTCGAGGTGGCCCGGCTCCCCGCCGGAGTGCTGGTCGAGATCGAGGCGATCGCGGTCCGCTGAACTTCCGGCGCTCCCGGCTCCGCCGCGGCGCCGTCACAATCCACGCGTGGCCACCGCCATCCGCCGTTACGTCCGCGCTCTCGACCTCGACGCTCACGTGGTCGGAGGCGCCGTGCGCGACGAGCTGCTGGGCATCGAGCATTCCGACGAGGACTTCCTCGTGCCAGGCGTC
Source organism: Gaiella sp. (assembly GCA_046160185.1). GTDB lineage: Bacteria > Actinomycetota > Thermoleophilia > Gaiellales > Gaiellaceae > Gaiella. The sequence continues at coordinate 64,453 of JBJXGY010000084.1, forward strand.
GATACGGAGGGACTGCGGGTGCTGCTCGAGCCTCACGGGCGGATCGAGGATCTCGTCGTCGGCGGTCGGCTTGTCGGCGTGCGCCTGCACCCGCACGATCGCGAGGTCCGCACGCTGGCGCGGGCGGGCATCGAGTTCACGCCCCCGCGGGCCGAGCGTTCGACTGGACCGCGGCATCAGGACTTCGAGATCGTCGCCGGCCCGGAGATCACGGTCGCGGAGGACATGGCCCGCCGGGACTTCACGGTCAACGCGATGGCGGTCAGGCTCGCCGACGGATCGCTGCTCGATCCCTTCGGCGGCCGCGTCGACCTGGAGGCGCGCCTGCTCCGCACAGTGACTCCTCACAGCTTCTCCGAGGATCC
>JBJXGY010000085.1:0-2971 GCA_046160185.1 Gaiella sp.
TAGTGCACGCGTCCGCAAGTACGGTGGGGTGTTTGGCGGCCCCCAGACACATCGCATTCCGTCGTCCTCAGTCGCCCCGATACTGCAGTATCGGGGCTCCCTGCGTCCTCGGACTGCTCGGTCTGGGAACCGCCAACCACGACGAACGCACGAACGCGTGTACTAGCCCGCGCGCCGCACGGACGATCGACTCGGGGTCGACGCCTGCGATGCGAAGCTCGGGCGGCGGGCGGCGCAGGAACTCCTCGACGACCGTCAGCTCCAGGGTGTCCTCGGGAGCGAACGAGAGACCTGCCCACCGGGCCGTGGTGACGAGCCGCGTCGCCTCGGCCAGCAAGCCGCCCCCGGTCGGGAGCGTCCCTTCGGCCGCCACCCGTCCGCCTCGGACGACGGCGGCGAACACGAAGCCCGGCTCCCGCGCGGGTGCCAGCAGGCATCGCTCCGCAGCCCGCAGGCGCTCCAGGCGCCCAACCGTCGCCGCCACCTTCTCGAGCGCCTGCATCCTGTCGCGGAGACGGCCCGCTTCCTCGAAGCGCTGCTCGCGCGCGTGCCGTCGCATGCGTGCCTCGAGCGTGGGAAGGGCAGCCGACAGATCGTCCGAGTCGTGGCCGTCCAGAGCCCGGGCCGCCCGGCGTGCGAGCGAGCGCGACCGCAAGGGGCCACAGGCGGTCGGCTCCTGCACGACTTTCCAGACCGAGCCGGTTCGCGAGAGGTACACCCCGTGGTCGGGACGGACGGCCCGGACATTCGCGACGGGGCGAAGATCGCGCAACATGCGTACTTCCCACAACGCCGCCTCCAGCTCGGAGCCGGCGACCCGCCACTCGACCGCCGCCAGCGCCATCAGCGCCGCCTCCACCGCAGGCCGCTGTCGTTCCCCCGAGAAATACGAGCGCAGCCGCGAACGCAGACTCCGCGCGCGGCCGACGTAGAGCGGCTGGCCCGAGGCATCCCGGAAGACATACGTCCCCGGCGTCGCGGGAGCCCCTGCGATCAGGGCGCGCTTGTCGTGGAGCCGCCGCGCCCGTGGCGCGGCGAGGTCGACGAGCTCCGCGACCGTTCGGACACCACGCTCCTGGGCGAGGCCGATCAGGTGGAGGAAGATCTCGGCGGTCGCCACGGCGTCGGGCAGAGCGCGGTGACACGGCTCGGTGGAAGCGCCGAAGAAGTGGGCGAGCGACGCGAGACCGACGCGGCGAAGCCTCCCCTGCAGCAGCCGTCTCGCGAGCCACACCGTGTCGACGACCGGGCCGGCGATTCGCCTGCCCGTGAATCGCTCGACCTCGATGTCGAGGAAGCCGAGGTCGAACCGGGCGTTGTGGGCAACGAACACGGCGTCGCCCGAGAACTCGAGCAGCCGGCGCACCGCGAGCTCGGCGCGTGGCGCCCCCCGGAGCTGTGAGCGCTGGATCCCGGTGAGTGCCGTCACCACCGGCGGCAGCGGCACACCCGGATCGACGAGCGTCGCAAAGGTTTCCGTCAACTCGAGCCGTTCGACGCGCTGCGCACCGATCTCGCAGATCCGGGCCGAGCCGGGTCGCAGCCCCGTCGTCTCCAGGTCGACGACGACGAACGAGGCGAGCGAGAGATCGAGATCGCTCCCGGGTGGCGCAGCCAGCGTCACGAGGTCGCCGGACCACGCGAGCCGGGCGTCCTCGGTGACGACGTCGTCGAGCAGCGATCGCGCCAACGCGCTCGGAGCGCTCTTCAGTGCGAAGAGCGCCCGAGCCGCAGCGGCAGCTGGAACCGGCCCGCGTTCCGCCTGCAGAAGCTCGACGAGACGGTCGGCGGCATCGAACGTCAGCTGCACGATGTGCCACTCTATACGAACATACGTTCGCTGTCGAGTGGCTTCCTACCGGATGCCTCCCCCGGTAGATGGTGCCCGCCGGGCGAGCTGGCGACCCGGTCGGTGAATCCCGCTGGCGAGCCCCTGAAGGGGCCCGCCAGCACTCTGATCGCTAGTTGACCGCCTTCTTGAGCTGCGAGCCGGCCGAGAACTTCGGGACGGTCGCGGCCGGGATGTGGATGGCCTGGCTCGGGTTGCGCGGGTTCCGGCCCTCACGCGCGGCCCTGCGGGACGTCGAGAACTTGCCGAAGCCGGTGAACGTGATGGAATCGCCACCCTTGAGCGTCTTCGTCACGACGTCCATGAATGCGTTCACGGCCGCCTCGGCATCGCGCTTGGTCAGCCCTGCCTCGGCCGCCACCGCGTCCACGAATTCCTGCTTGGTCATTGCTGTTCCTCCCTGTCGTCGGTACCGAAACCTGGAGCGAGGCGACCCGAGCCGCCCTGCCACCACGGATCAACCGCTGGGGTTCGCCTGACGCCGCAGCGCGAGGAGCTCGCTCGAGCGGAAGAGCGCACGCAGCCGCACCCCACTGCGCGCAAGGGCGTCCACCCCGCCTTCCTCCCGATCGACGACGCACACGGCGTTGCGAACGACGAGACCCGCCTCGCGAACGGCGCCCACCGCCTCGACGAGCGCGCCGCCTGACGTGACGACGTCCTCGACCAGGCACACGAGCTCGCCGTCAGCGAACGGACCCTCGATGCGGTTCCCAGTGCCGTACCCTTTGGTTTCACCGCGGACGATAATGAAGGGGATATCGGACGCCATGGCCGCCGCGGCGGCCAGCGGGACGGCCCCGAGCGCTGGTCCGGCGATCCGAGCGAGCCCCGGCTCGACCGTGCGAACCGCCTCTGCCAGGCGCTCGCCGAGCGCCCGCAGCAGGTCCGGGCGGGTCTCGAAGCGGTATTTGTCGAGGTAGTAGCTCGAGCGTTTCCCCGACCGCAGGAGGAAGTCGCCCTCCAGCAACGCCGCGTCGACGAGCTGTTGGCCGAGCGACTCGCTCACTGGTCCGGCCCCCAGAGCCGGCATCGGCTCTCGCGGATCCCGGCTCGGGAAAACCCCTGTTCTTGCCCCCAGAGCCGGTATCCGCTCTCGCGGATCCCGGCTCGGGAAAAGCC
>JBJXGY010000086.1:0-2584 GCA_046160185.1 Gaiella sp.
GTCCGACGCCGGGTCGCCCGCCGCCGGACGGGCGCGCGGCGTGCCCGCCGTGGCCGCGTCCGCGCGTGTCACGAGCGCGGGCTGCCGCGGCGGCAGCTGGATGAAGGGCACGCGGAGCCGCGTGACCAGGTTGCCCGACTTCACGTACCCGTGGAGGTTGGGGAGGCCGCTGATCTCGCTCGGCAGCACGAGGGGCTCGGTCTGCCGCTCCAGGCCGTAGGTGGTCGAGTGCCGGGACGTGGAGGCCCAGCCGTCGGCGCTGGACCGTCCTTGGCGCAGGCGCTCCGTCTCGAGATCGCCGAGCGTCTGCGACATCCACTTCGCGGCCTCGGGCTCACTCGTGCGCAGGAAGACCTTGGTGGCGGGCTGCGACAGCATGGCTTCGGCGTCCGGCCCGTACCGCTTCGCGAGCTGGGAGCGGCCCTGGAAGCCGAGGACGATGGGGCTATTGCTCTTCCGCGCCTCGGTCATCGCGGTGTGCAGCTGCGGCAACCGCTGCAGGCTGGCGAGCTCGTCAATGATGAACCACGTGCGAACGCTGGCGGGCTGCTGGGGGTTCATCAGGCGCAGCACGAGCGTGTCGAGCCAGAGACTCGTGAGCGGCACGAGTCGCGCGCGGGTCTCCGGCGTCGATGTGAAGAAGAGCCAGCCCTGCCGGGTCTCCGACCATGCGGTCGCGCTCCAGCGCGGCCGGCGAGACGACCGCTCGGGCAATAACTGCAACGCATCCGCAATTAGATTCAGCGAGGCGAGCACGCCGGCCCGCTGGGGCCCCGCGGTCTTGTCGACCATCACGGCGTACGGTGTGCCGGCCAGGAGGGTGTCCAGGCGCTCAGGGTCGGCGAGCCAGTCCACCAGCTGCGCCGCGTCGGGCCGCTTGGTGAGGAGGTGGGCCATGATGCGCGTGGGCGCATCCCGGAAAAACTGGTTCTCGTTTGGCTTCTCGGGAAAGAGCGATTCCGCCAAGGTCAACGCTTCCGCGTCGAGCCGCAGCTCGTCGCCGGGCGTCCAGAAGGGCGTGCGCGCGTCGAGCGGATTCAGAATCTGATCACCGCGCTCGGGGGTATAGAACTGGCCGACGTACTCCAACGCGGGGTCGTAGACAATCGCGGTCTCGCCCCGCTCGGCAATCTGCAGCAGCAGTTGCCGAATCAACGCCGACTTGCCCGTCCCGGTGTCTCCCATGACGAGGAAGTGACTCGACTCGAGCGCCCGCGGCACCCGTATCCAGGTGGCGCGAGGGGACCGCAGCCAGCCTCGCCTTCGGGCTTGCACCCAGCCAATGCCATCGGCGGCGAGCCGGCGTGTGAACGCACCAGGCGACACCAGCTCCGGCCCCTTGAGCCGCCGACCGTGCCGCCGCGTTCGGGCACGCGCGGCGTCCTGCGGCACACCAATGAGCAGCCCGAGCGCGAGGACCGCCAGGCCCGCGGCGACGGGCGTCCACGCCAGGTCTCGTATCCGTTGATCGCGATAGATCCACGTCCGAAGGAACGCCTGGAGCCGGCCGTGGTCGTAGCGCGCCGACGCGAGGGTCAGCCCTCGAACCCCGGAGGCCGCAGCCGCCGGCGCCAACCGAAACGCGCGCGCCGGGTCGGCCGCCGCGTCGGTCGGGGCGAGCGGTTCGACATCGGCATCCACCGCGAGTCGCGCCCCCGCCCCCTGGCGCACGGTGAGCACGCCGTAGGTGCCGGGCCGGGTCACGCCGACCTGCAGCAGGAGCGTGCTGCGCACGTACGGAGCGAGGTAGAAGCGCTGCAGTGGCGTCCACTGCGCGTACTGGTACTGGCCCGTGGCGACGAGGCTGACGGCGCTCAAGAGGAGCGCCGCGAGCGCCCCGACCGGCCGCGTGCTGATCCACGTCCCCGCCGACGACTGGCGTCCCCATTCGTGCTCCATCGGCTACTCCGCCGACAAGCGGGCGCGGGCCTGCTCCGCCTTCTCGGTGTCGGCCTCGGCGATCAAGCGGCGCATGTGCTCGGTCGTAATTCGTTCGCCCGTCGCCAGCGCGAACCCCAGGTTGAGCACGACGCGTCGAAGCGCGAGGACCTCCTCGAGGAGGGCGCACTGCGCGGCAGCCGACGGATCCGTCATAGCCGCCCGGAGCACGACCTCGCGCACCCACTCTCCGAGGGGCCGGCTCGCGGCCAGGGCCACGAACATGTCGTACTCCTGCGCTGTCACTTTCGTGCTGACCGTCTTCGTGCGGAGCTCGCTCATCGGGCCTCGTTTCGGATCCTGCGACACGTCGCCCAGCCGCGCCATATAGCGCCGCAGATGCCGCAACTCCTGCGAACGCAACAAGTAGCTATACGGCGCGCGCAGCGCTGTGCAGCGCGCCCCATAGGGGGTGACGTGTCAACCAACAGCCGATGCCGCAGGCATCGCCTCGTCTACTCGCACGCTGCGAACCATCACCGACGTCCACCCGAGGCACGGCTGTCGGAGTCACTCGAGCTTCTGCACCAGCTGCCCAGAGGCGGCGCCCTCGTTACTGCTTCGTCAAGCGCACCCGCCCCTGAAACGGCTGCAACGACAGGATGCCCCCAGGCGAACCAGCAACACAGTCCACACCTGAAAAGCT
>JBJXGY010000087.1:0-4124 GCA_046160185.1 Gaiella sp.
GGGCCGTGACCGCAGTCCTTTTCACCTGTGCCGGCCAGCGGGTCGACATCGTGTCGGCGTTCCGGGAGGCCGGCGCGACCACGATTGCCGCGGACGCCGACCCGCTGTCGCCGACGCTGTACCACGCCCACTGCGCGACACCTGTCCCGCTCGTCCGCGATCCGGAGTACATCCCCGCTCTGGCACGGATCGTGGCCGACCACGACGTCCGCCTGATCGTCCCGCTGACCGATCTCGACCAGGAGCTGCTGGGTAGGCACCGGGCGGCGCTCGAGCCCGCGCTCGTGCTCGTCCCGGACCCTCAGGTGTGTCAGGCGATGGGCGACAAATGGCTGGCTCACAGCTTCTTCGAGGAGCACGGCATCGATTCGCCGCGGGCCTGGCTCCCCGAAGACGTTCCGGCGGACGCGCGCTTCCCACTGCTCGTCAAGGTGCGGGAGGGGTTCGGGTCGCGACACATCTACCACTGCGCTGCGGCCGACGAGTTGGCGTTCTTCCTGCGCTACACCCGCGTCGAGTCGTTCGTGCAGGAGGCATGTCTCGGCGAGGAGTTCTCCATCGACGTGTTCTGCGATCTGGAGGGACGCTGCCTCGGCGCCATCCCGCGTTCGATGATCCTCTCCAAGGGCGGCGAGTCGATCCGTGGCCGCTCGCTGCGGGACGAGGAGTTGATTGCGCACGGCGTGCGGGTGGCCGAGACGATCGGGGTCGTCGGCCCCGCGAACATCCAGTGCTTTCGGGAGCCCGACGGCACGCTGCCCGTGACCGACGTCAATCTCCGCTTCGGCGGGGGTTTTCCGGTGCCGTGGCGTGCGGGGAGCGGGTACGCCTCGCTGGCGCTGGCGCTGGCCCGGGGCGAGCGCCCCGAGCCGTGTCTCGGCAACTTCCGCGAGGGGGTGGTGATGAGCAGGTTCTTCTCGGACTTCTGCCTCGTCGAGGGCGAGGACGGTGTGCTCCGACCCTTCGTGCCCCCGACCTGACCCCCTTTCCCTCCGGGAGGCGCGCGCGGTACGGTGTGCCGATGCGGTACGTGGTCACCGGTGCCGCGGGCTTCGTCGGCTCGCACCTTGCCAACACGCTCGTCGAGCAGGGGCACGAGGTGGTCGGGATCGACTGCTTCACCGATTACTACGACGTCGCCCTCAAGGAGGAGAATGCGCAGGGCCTCGACGTGCGGCGTCTAGATCTCGCCGCGGATGAGCTCGACTTCAGCGGTTTCGACGGGATCTTCCACCTGGCGGGGCAGCCGGGGGTACGCAGTTTCGGTGACGCGTTCGAGCTCTACCTCACCCGCAACGTGCTCGCCTCGCAGCGTCTGTTCGAGGCGGCCGCGCGCGACCGGGTGCGGGTCGTATTCTCGTCCTCGTCATCGGTGTACGGGGACGCAGAGGCCTACCCGACGAGCGAGGACGTCCCACCGCGGCCGGTGTCGCCGTACGGCATCACCAAGCTCACGTGCGAGCACCTGGCGCGGGCCACGACCAGAAGCTTCGGACTCGACGTCGTCATCCTCCGCTACTTCAACGCCTATGGGCCGCGCCAGCGCCCCGACATGGCGTTCACCCGGATCGCTCTGGCGCTGGCCGGTGGGGGGCCGTTCAACCTCTTCGGCGACGGCCGTCAGTCACGGAGCTTTACGTACGTCAGCGATCTCGTCGCGGGCACGATCACGGCGATGGAGCGAGGCTCGGGAACGTACAACATCGGCGGCGGCACAGAGGCGACGATGGAGGAGACGATCGCGATTCTCGAGTTGCTGGCCGGCCGTACCCTGGACGTGAGGCACCATCCGCCCGTGCCGGGCGACCAGCGTCGCACGAAGGCCGACACCACGAAGATCCGTGCCGAGCTCGGCTGGGAGCCGGCGGTGAGCCTCGAGGACGGGCTCGCGGAACAGTGGAAGTGGGCCGCTGGTAGGGTCGCAGCCCGGTGAGACCGGAGCAGGAACCTCCCCAGGAGGAACAGGAGGTCGACCTCAGGTCGCTGTGGCAGCGCCTGATGGCCCACTGGTGGTTGCCGCTTCTGGCGCTGGTCGCCGGCGGACTGGTCGGGATCGCCGCTGCGGCCGGCGGCGGCCAGGTCTTCCGCGGCGAGACGCTGCTCTACCTCGGCCAGCCGTTCGGCACGGGCGGCCAGATCACAAGCCTCGCGACGAACCCGCGCACGGCCAGCGAGATCATCCGCTCCGAGGCTGCGCTGGAGCGCGCGGCGAACGAGAGCGGGTTGCCGATGTCGCGCCTGCGCGGCCACGTCACCTCGCAGGCGGTGACCACCACCGGGCAGACACGCATCACGTCCCCCCTGGTCGTGATCGCGGTCGAAGGTCCGTCGCGCGACAAGGTCGAGCAGGCCGCGGACGCGCTCGCGACCGAGGTCATCGAGCGGGTCGCGACCTATGTCGACCGCAAGATCGAGCTGCTGGAGCAGCAGATCAAGTCGAGCCAGGACGAGCTCGAGCGGGTCGACCAGCGGGTGAGCACAGCGGTTTCGCAGCTCGACGACGTGCGGGGAGACCGAACCCTGTCCAGCGCGGAGAAGCTGATCGCAACCACCAGCCTCAACTCCACGATCGGCTTTGCCGAGCAGCGGCGCGGCACCGTCCAGCAGGAGCTCTTCCAGAACCAGCAGCTGCTGTCATTGGCCGTCAACGTGGAGAAGAGCCGGATCGTCGAGCCGGCCGTGGCCAGGAAGACCACCGCCACCAGCCGTCGTAACGGCGCTGTGGTCGGCGCCGTCATCGGTCTCATCCTCGGCTCGCTGGGTGCGTGGGTGCTGGAACCGCTCCGCCGCCGTCGCCGTCCCGCCGCGTAACACCGTGTTCGAGGGCAAGACGGTCGCGGTCGTCGTCCCGGCCTACCGGGAGGAGCGGCTCGTGCAGGAGACGCTGCGCGGGATCCCCGCGCTCGTCGACCGGGTGATCGTCGTCGACGACTGCTCGCCCGACGCGACGGCCGACCGTGCCCGCGATGTCGGCGACCCGCGGGTCGAGGTGATCCGGCACGAGCGAAACGGCGGCGTCGGCGCTGCCATCGTCACGGGGTACGAACGCGCCCGCGAGCTCGGGATGGACGTCACCTGCGTGATGGCGGCCGACAACCAGATGGATCCGCAGGAGCTCGAGCTCTTCGTGGCGCCGGTCGCGCGCGGCGAGACCGACTACGCGAAGGCGAACCGGCTGGTCAGCGGCGAGGCGTGGAGGCTGATCCCGCGCAGCCGCTACCTCGGGAACGCCGTGCTCTCCCTGCTGACGAAGATCGCCTCCGGCTACTGGCACGTGGCCGACTCACAGGCCGGCTATACCGCTCTCTCGCTGCCGGTGCTGCGACGGCTCGATCTCGAGCGTGTGTATCGCCGCTACGGCTTTCCCAACGACATGCTCGTGCACCTGAACGTCGTCAATGCGCGCGTGCGCGATGTCCCCTCGCGGCCCATCTACGGGGTGGGTGAGAGGTCGGGTATCCGCATCCGCCACGTCGCCCCCCGCATCGCCTGGCTCCTCTTCAAGGGCTTCTGGTGGCGGCTCAAGGAGAAGTACGTGATCCGCGACTTCCACCCGCTCGTCTTCTTCTATGGCCTGGGCGCGCTGATGACCGGGGTCGGGGGAGCACTCGGGCTCGCGGTGTCGGTGCGCCGGTTCTTCGGGCACGCGATCACCACCCCCACGATCGTGCTCGTGGCGCTGCTCCTGATCTCGGGGACGCAGTTCACGCTGTTCGCGATGTGGTTCGATCAGGAGTCGAACAAGGAGCTCCGTTAGCCAGGACCGGCGCTCGTCACGCCGGCGGCGCCCACAGATCCATCCAGCGCCCGAAGAGGACACGCGCGTCGGCGACCATCTCGGGCAACGCGAGACGGTAGTCGGCGAGCAGCCGCTCGAGCCCGCCGTCGCCGAGCACGGCCTGCGCCGAGGCTTCGTAGGCCGGGACGCGGGCCCATTCGTCCGCCATCTCCGCTGTGACCTCGAGATGGAACTGCACCCCGTAGGCCACGCGGCCGACCTTGAAGGCCTGATGCGGATAGGCGGGGGAGGTCGCGAGCAGCACGGCTCCCTCGGGCAGATCGAAGGTGTCCCCGTGCCACTGCAGCGTCGGACGCGGCCAGGGAACGCCGCCGAAGACGGGGTC
>JBJXGY010000088.1:0-8996 GCA_046160185.1 Gaiella sp.
GGCCCCCCCCCCTTCTCCTGCTAGCCGGTCAGCTCGACGTCGCAGGCTCCACGACAAGGTGACGTGTGTCCCATCTCCGCCCCAGGAAGGCGGCGAGCGCGATCGCGGCCGTCAGCAGGAGCGCGAGGAGGTCGCCGACGCCGCCCAACCGCGTCACCAGCTGGGTGCCGGCACCGAAGAGCGCGGCCATGGGGAGGGTGAAGATCCAGGCGACGAGGATGTTTCCCGCGACACCCCACTTCACGGCGGAGAAGCCCCGGATCGCGCCCGCGCCGAGCACCGAGCCCGAGATCGTGTGCGTGGTCGAGACCGGGAAGCCCCAGTGCGCCGTCCCCCAGAGGATGGCGGCGCAGGACGTCTGGGCGGCGAATCCCTGCGGCGGGTCGATCTTGGCGATGCGCTGGCCGAGCGTCTTCACGATCTTCCATCCGCCGGCATAGGTTCCGAGGCCCATCGCCGCCGCGGCGCTGATGATCACCCAGAGCGGCGGGCGCGTCGAGTCGGGTGAGATCTCGTTCGACGCGATCAACGCCAGCCAGATGATCCCCATCGTCTTCTGGGCGTCGTTGGTGCCATGGGTGAAGGCGACGAAGCCGCCCGAGACCAGTTGCAGGCGTCGGAAGACCAGGTTGACCCTCGAAGGCGAGCGTCTGGCGATGATCCAGGTGACGGCGAGGATGATCAGAAAGGCGACGGCGACCCCGAGAAACGGGGCGACGAGCGACGGCACGAGCACCTTCTCCCTGATGCCGCCCCACTTGACCACGTCGGCGCCCTCGGCGGCCATTGCCGAGCCGATCATGCCGCCGATCAAGGCGTGGCTCGAGGACGACGGCAGGCCGAAGAACCACGTCAGCAGGTTCCAGGTGATCGCGCCGGCCAGCCCGGCCAGGATCAGCGAGGAGGTGATCACCTCCTGGTCGACGACGCCCTTCGCGATCGTCGCCGCCACCTTGAACGAGACGAAGGCGCCCGCGAAGTTCAGTACGGCCGCCCCCAGCACGGCAAGCCGCGGTGAGAGGGCGCGCGTCGAGACGGTGGTCGCGATGGAGTTCGCCGTGTCGTGGAAGCCGTTCGTGAAGTCGAAGAACAGAGCGACCACGATCGCTGCGATGAGGGTTGCCTCCATCCCGATCGGGGCTACGCGTTCTTGACGACGATGTTGCCGATCACGTGGGCGGCCGTCTCGCAGGCGTCGAGGGCACGCTCGAGACCGTCGTAGATGTCCTTCCAGCGGATGACGATCAACGGGTCGATCCCCGGGTCGCGGAACAACGATGCGAGCGCGTCGCGGAGGACGCGGTCGCCCTCGTCCTCCAGGCGCTTGAGCTCGGTCAATGCTGCGACCACGCCCTTGTGGCCCTTGAGGTTCTCGCAGGCGTCGGCGAGCTGCCCCACTGCCTTGACGATGATCCTGGTCTGCTCGACGGCGTGCCGCGTCGGCATCTCCACGCCGTACAGTCCGAGCAGGTCCGAGGTCTCCTCCAGGTAGTCGACGACGTCGTCGATCTCGGTGGCGAGCTGGTAGATGTCCTCGCGGTCGAAGGGTGTCAGGTACTGCGTGTTGAGCAGCGTGATGATCTCCCGGGTGATCCCGTCTCCGGCCTTCTCGACAGCGGCAATCTGGTCCTGGGTCACGCCGGAGTTCGGGTGCTCGGCGAAGCGGCGCTCGACGAGACGCGCTGCTTCCAGCGCGTTCTCGCCCGCCCGCCGGAAGAGGACGTAGAACTCCTCGGTGCGTGGGGTGAGGGAGATCTTCATGCCGGCGGGACGTTAACCAATCCGAGACATCGGTGAACGAGCGGCCCGAGTACGCTTGGTGGATGCGGGAGACCCTCGAGCGCGAGATCAAGCTGACGCCCGGCGAGGGTTTCGTGATGCCTCAACTCGGCGCGCCGATTCCGTCGCGCATCTTCGTCACCACCTACCACGACACCGCCGACCTGCGGCTGGCCCGTCGGGGCATCACGCTGCGCTACCGCGTCGAAGACGGCTCCGGCGTGTGGCAACTGAAGCTTCCCCAGGGGAACGCCCGTCTCGAGCTCGAATCGGGGGGGACGCCCGTGGCACCGGCCACGGAGCTGCTCGAGCTGCTGACCGTGCACCTGCGTGGCGAGACGCTCCTGCCGGTGGCGCGGCTCCGGACGCGGCGGGACGGGATGCGGACGGCGGATGCGGAGATCGTGGAGGACAACGTGTCGGTGATGGACGGGCTCCGGGTGAAGCAGCGGTTCCGCGAGCTCGAGGTCGAGTTGCTGCACGGCGGTGACGAGACGCTGCGTCGCATCGAGCGGGAGTTGCGCGCTGCCGGTGCCGAGGTCACGAACGGACAGCCGAAGCTGCACCGCGTGCTCGATCTCGGTGAGCCGCAGCGCGAGATCGAGATCCCACCGGGCGCCTCGCCGCGGGAGGCTCTCGCACTCGCGCTGGCCGAGCAAGGACGGCGTCTCCTGCTTCACGACCCGGGCACGCGGCTGGGACGCGACCCCGAGGAGCTCCACCAGCTCCGCGTGGCCACACGCAGGACGCGTGCGTTTCTGCGCGCGGCCAGGCCCGTCGTGGGCCGCGAATGGGCCGATTCGCTCCGTGCCTCCCTTCAGGCGGTGGGATCTGCGCTGGGGCCGGTTCGTGACCTCGACGTGCTCGAAGAGCGGTTTCGCGAGGTGATCGCCGCCGAGGAGCTGGACGCGGAGGCGGCGGCACCCTTGCTCGAGGATCTCGCCCGTGAGCGGGATGTGGCCCGAGTGGAGATGCTCGGCACGATGAATGCGCCGGCCTACCTTGATCTCGTGGAGCGGCTCGCAACGACGGCGAAGGCCGATCTCCCGAAGCAGCGGAAAGCGCCTACTCTGGACGACGTGGCGCGCGCCGAGATCCGCCGCGCCCGACGCTTCGCCCGCTCGCTGGACGCCAGTCCGCCGGACGAGGCGTTGCACGAGTTGCGGATCCTGGTCAAGCGGGCGCGTTACGCCACCGAGCTCGCCTCGCACGAGCTCGGCGACCGGGCCACGCCGATCCTCAAGGCGGCGAAGCAGCTGCAACAGGTGCTCGGGGATCACCAGGACGCAGTCGTCGCTGACGGGTTTCTGGAGAGCGCGCTCTGCGCGACGCCCGTGACCGCCGACGTCGTGGCGCGTCTGCGGGAGGCCGAGGAGGCGCGGCGCATGTCGGGCCGTGCCCGGTGGGCGGAGGCCTGGAACGCGTTTGAGGTCGCCGCGAAAGCGTGACGCAGCGGATGGTGCTGGCGGCCGGCGGCGTGCCGGTAAGGGAAGGGAATGACGGCCGCCGCGAGGTGTTGCTCGTGCACCGCTACCGCTACGACGACTGGACGTTCCCCAAGGGCAAGTTGGAGGCCGGGGAGACGCTCGAAGAGTGTGCGCTGCGCGAGGTGGAGGAGGAGACCGGGCTCGTCTGCGAGTGTGGTCGGGAGCTCGCCTCGACCCGGTACATCGATGCCCGCGGCAGGCCGAAGACCGTCGCCTACTGGGAGTTGGAGGTCGTCGGCGGCCGGCTCGAGTGCAACGCCGAGGTCGATCTGGCCGAGTGGATGACGGCGGAGGAGGCACGCGCGCTACTCAGCTACGGCCACGATCTGGCGGTGCTCGAGAGTCTGTCGCACGAGCCCGGGTAGCATCGCCGCGTGCGGGTGGGGCTCGTCGGGTGCGGCCGTTGGGGAGTGAACATCCTCCGTGACCTCCGCGCGCTCGGCTGCGACGTGCCGGTGGTCGCCCGGTCGAGTCTGAGTGTGGCCCGGGCTCGAGCGGGCGGCGCCGAGGAAATCGTTCCCTCGGTCTCGCAGCTGGCCGGTTGCGACGGGGTGGTGGTGGCAACGCCGACGAGCACGCATGCCGGGGTGATCGAGCAGTCGCTGGCGCTCGGCGTGCCCGTTTTCACGGAGAAACCCCTGTGCGACGATCCCGGGGCAGCCCGGTCGCTCGCGGAGGCCGCGGCTCATCGTCTGTTCGTGATGGACAAGTGGCGATACCACCCCGGTGTGCTGGCGCTGGCCGCGGTCTCCCGCTCGGGCGAGCTCGGCCGGGTGCTCGGCCTGCGGACGAGCAGGCTCGGCTGGGGTACCCGGCACGACGACGTGGATTCCACCTGGGTGCTCATGCCGCACGACCTTTCGATCGCGCTCGAGATCCTGGGACAGGTGCCGGCACCGATCTCGGCCGTGGGTGCCTCGACGTCGGCGGGCACCACGCTCACAGGGCTCCTCCGCTTCGGTGACGTGTGGCAGGTGCTCGAGATCTCCGATCGCTCGCCGGTCTGGAGGCGGCGGATCGAGCTCGTCTGCGAGGCGGGAGTCGCGGTCCTGGACGGAGGCTGGAGTGAGCACGTCGACGTGGTGCGCACAGGAGGGGACGAGCCGGACGAGACGACGCTGCCGACCGCGGGAGAGCTGCCGCTGCTGGCCGAGCTGCGCGCGTTCGTCGAGCATCTCGACGGAGGCCCGGCACCACGCTCCTCGGCGGGGGAGGGAGCGTTGATCGTGGAGCACATTGCGGAGCTCCGCCGGCTCGCGAGGCTCGAGTGAGCGACGCCTTGATCCTGATTCCCACGCACGACCATGCCGCGTACCTCCCGTTCGCCGTTCGGAGCGCTCTCGGTCAGCGCGGCGCCAGCATCGAGGTCGTCGTCGTCGGCGACGGGGTCGGGGACGACACCCGCGCCGCGATCCGGCCCTTCCTGGCCGACCCGCGTGTGCGCTTCCTCGACCTCCCGAAGGGTGAGCGCCTCGGGGAGCGGCATCGCCACGCCGTGCTGCTCGAGACGTCCGCGCCGGTGATCGCGTACCTGGCGGATGACGACGTCCTCGCCTGGGATCACGTGGTGTCGCTCCTCGCGTTGCTCGAGGACGCCGACTTCGCCCACGCCCCGCGTGTCGAGGTCAGGCCGCCCGATGACTTCGTCTTCGTCCCGATGGACTTCGGTCGGCCGCGGTACCTCGAGCACCACGCGCTCGCCATCTGGAACCCGATCGGGTTGACCGGCGTCGCCCACACGCTCGCCGCCTACCGACGACTGCCCCACGGCTGGCGGACCACCCCGGCCGGAACGCCGACCGACTACTACATGTGGCGGCAGTTCATCGAGCAGCCCTGGTTCCGCGGCCGGACGGGGCGGCAGCTCACCGCGCTCATCTTCCCCGACCCCCTGTGGAAAGGGCGCCCCGTGGCCGAGCGCGTTGCCTGCCTTGAGCGCTATCTCGCCGCTCTCGGCGGGGACGGGCTGGAGCAGTGGCGGCGTGAGCACGTGGTCGAGGTGTGGCGGAAGGCGGCGCTCGACCGGGAGGAGGCGTGGATGGGGTTGCAGCTCCAGACGCGTGCGATCACCCGCACGCGCACGTGGCGCGCGCGAGAGGCGATCGTCAGGCGGTTGCCAGCGTGGTTGCTTCGATCCAGGCGCGGCGGAGCTCACTGAGCGACCCCAGCCGCTCGTCGCGTTCGGAGAGGAGGGGGCTCGGCACCGGCCACCCGATGCCGAGCTCCGGATCGTCGAAGCGGCAACCGAGGTCGTCTGCGGGACTCCATTCGTGCGTCATCGCGTAGACATGGAGCGAGACCTCCGTGAAGCAGAAGCCGTGCGCGACCCCGGCGGGGATCACGATCGCCGCCGGCTCCTGGGCGTCGAGCGCAAGCGAGGTGCCGACGCCGAAGGTCGGGGACTCGGGGCGGATGTCGTGCAGTCCGATCACCGCGTGCCCCAGAGCCAGCGTCAGGTAGTCCGTATGCCGGACGTGGACGTGCATGCCGCGGAGCACGCCCGCTTCGGAGCGCACGGCGTTCCACTGGGCCAGGGCCGGCATACCCGGCCAGGAGGAGCGATGCAGCTCGGTGAACACGCCCCGAGCGTCACGGTGAGGGGTGAGCGAGTGCAGGTCGACGCCGTCAGGCAGCACCGGTCTAGTCTACGCAAGGCTCCACGGCCGGGATCGGCCGCCCCCGGTACGCTGAGCGACCGTGGCGGACGTGATCTACACCATGTACCGGGCCGACAAGTTCTACGGCCCAGACCGGCAGGTGCTCGCCAACATCTCGCTCTCGTTCCTGCACGGCGCGAAGATCGGCGTGCTCGGGCCAAACGGCGCGGGCAAGTCCACGCTGCTCAAGATCATGGCCGGTCTCGAGGAGCCGTCGTCGGGAGTGGCCGAGCTGCAGCCGGGCGCCACCGTGGGTTTCCTGCAGCAGGAGCCCGAGCTCGACGCCGCCAAGGATGTTCGGGGCAACGTCGAGGACGGCGTGCGTGAGGTTCGGGATCTGCTCGACCGCTTCAACGCGATCTCCGCGGCGTTCGCGGAGCCCGATGCCGATTTTGACGCCCTCCTCGCCGAGCAAGGTGCCGTCCAGGAGAAGATCGAACGCGCAGACGCCTGGAATCTCGACGCCACGCTCGATCGGGCGATGGACGCGCTCCGGCTGCCTGACGGCGACCGTGACGTGACGACGCTCTCGGGCGGCGAACGCCGCCGCGTCGCCCTGTGCCGGCTGCTGCTCTCGTCACCCGACCTGCTGCTGCTGGACGAGCCGACGAACCACCTCGACGCCGAGTCCGTGCACTGGCTCGAGCGGTTCCTCGAGCGGTACCAGGGCACGGTGATGGCCGTCACCCACGACCGCTACTTCCTCGACAACGTTGCCCGCTGGATCCTCGAGCTGGACCACGGCCGCGGCATCCCCTTCGAGGGCAACTACTCCTCCTGGCTCGACCAGAAGCAGGAGCGGCTGCGCCAGGAGGAGAAGCAGGAGTCGGCGCTGCAACGAACCTTGCTGCGTGAGCTGGAGTGGGTCCGCATGGCGCCCAAGGCCCGCCAGGCCAAGGGCCGGGCCCGCCTACAGAACTACGAGAAGCTGCGCGCCGATGCCGAGGCCGCGGAGCGGGCGGCGGACCGGCTGCAGATCTCCATCCCACCCGGGGATCGCCTCGGTGACAAGGTCATCGAGGTGAGCGGCCTCACGAAGGGCTACGGCGACCGGCTGCTCATCGACGGCCTGTCGTTCTCGCTGCCGCCTGCGGGCATCGTCGGCATCATCGGGCCGAACGGCGCCGGCAAGACCACGCTGTTCCGCATGCTCACCGGGCAGGAGTCGGCGGATGCCGGCTCCGTCGACGTCGGCACCACGGTGCAACTCGCCTATGTCGATCAGTCCCGCGACAGCCTCGACGCCGACCGCACGGTCTACCAGGAGATCACCGGCGGCCAGGACACGATCCTCGTCGGCCGCCGAGAGATGAACGGGCGGGCCTATGTGGCCGGGTTCAACTTCCGCGGGTCGGACCAGCAGAAGAAGGTGGGCGAACTGTCCGGTGGCGAGCGAAACCGGGTGCACCTGTCAAAGGTGCTGCGCAGCGGCGGCAACGTCCTGTTGCTCGACGAGCCAACAAACGACCTCGACGTGGACACGCTGCGAGCGTTAGAGAACGCTCTTGATGACTTCCCGGGGTGTGCGGTGGTCATCTCCCACGATCGCTGGTTCCTCGACCGCATCGCCACCCACGTGCTGGCGTTCGAGGGTGACAGCCAGGTCCGCTGGTTCGAAGGCAACTTCAGCGAGTACGAGACGTTCCGCCGCAAGGAGTTGGGCGTCGAGGCCGAACGGCCGCATCGCATCAAGTACAAGCCGCTCGTGCGGGGCTGAGCGGACGAGACGGCCGAGCGGCGAGCGCCTTGATGCAACGGACCGGACTGCTGCGAGCGTTGGCGTTGGCCGCAGGCGCCGCGGGGATCGCCGGCATGATCGTCACGTCGATCGCCGGTTCGACGGGGGGTGCGCTGGCCTCGGGCACGCTCTGCGTAGCCGCGTTCGTCGTGTTGTTCACGCTGGGGGTGCTCCAACCGGTACGGGGAGAGGTCGACCCGTTGCGGGCCGCTGCACTTGAGGATCTCGTGCGAGAGCTCCGCGACGGCGGGGCCGACGAGACGAAGCTGCGACGCCTCATCCGCCTGGCCCGCGGCCTCGAACGCTGACTACCTGGGCTTCTGTTCGCGCTGGACGCACTCACCCCTAGAGCTCGCCCCCTATGCGAGCGAGGATCATGGACCGATTGATGCTCCGGTCGGTGGATCGGATGCTCAGGGGCGATGACGAATCGCTTACGTTCACGCCCGTTAGCTGCCGATGACAAGTCCATGTCCGATCGAACCGCGCTGTCCGAGGTCCGACCGCTCAAACCTGAGAGTCGAGCCGTCACGCGCCCCGTCGAAGCCGGCAGTTACGTCGACTGCGCCCTGTGCGGCGAGCGAGTCAAGTTCATGGCCAAGGCTCGCAAGCTACAGGTGATCTGCAACATCTACGTCGACGGACGCTGGGACCGGGTCGAGCACTACCACGCAGAGTGCTACGAATCGGCGGGCTACCCGTACGGTGAAGCGGCGTAGGCACCGCGGAGCGGCATCGGCACCGCGCAGCGGCATCGGCACCGCGCTGCCCCGACGACGATGGTCTGGGGACGCGGTGGGTCTTGCCGCTACCGTGGCCTGCGATGACGGTGACCGCCGAAGACCACCTGCTCGCTGCCGAGCTCGCCACACGCGCCGGCTTGCGGCTGCTCCGTTTGCGTGAAGAGGGCCATCCGCCCGACGAGTTGCGTGCGCTCGGCGACGCCGAGGCGAATGCCTATCTCGTCGCCTCGATCACCGCCACCTGCCCACGCGACGGTCTGCTGTCGGAAGAGTCCGTCGATGACAAGACCCGCCTGGGTAAGTCGCGCGTGTGGATCGTGGACCCCCTCGACGGTACTCGGGAGTTCGGCGAGGCCGGTCGTACGGACTTCGCCGTCCACGTCGCGCTGTGTGTCGACGGCGACCCGCTCGTCGGTGCCGTGGCCCTGCCCGGGCGCGACCTCCTGCTGTCCACCGCTCGGGCCCAACCCGTCGCCGCGCCACGCCCGCCCGGCGCGGCCCTGCGGCTGGTCGTGAGCCGCTCCCGCCCACCAGCGCTGACGCTCGCGCTGGCTGCCGAGATGGATGCGGAGCTGGTGGAGATGGGCTCCGC
>JBJXGY010000089.1:0-25739 GCA_046160185.1 Gaiella sp.
TCGCTCTCCGGCCGGGGGAGAGCGCGTGTCGGGCGCGTGGCGCGCACCATCGCAGCGCTCGCCCAGGCGCCCCGCATCCTGCCCGAGCACGTCGCCGAGGCACTGTCGTACCGCACGACCACGGGCCATGAAGCATGAGCTTTCGGACGCTGTTGCGGAGTGATGCCGCGTTCCCTCCGCTCCTGCACGCGATCCACGACCCGCCCGATGTTCTGTGGATCCGTGGCACCGCCGACCTGGACGCGCTCGCCAGGCCGGCGGTTGCCGTCGTCGGAGCGCGGGCCTGCTCGGCGTATGGTCGCGCCGTCGCCAGGGCAATCGCGCGCGAGGCGGCAGGTTCCGGGCTCGTCGTCGTCAGCGGCCTCGCGCGCGGCATCGACGCCGAGGCGCACCGGGGTGCGCTCGAGGGGGGTGGTCTCACCGTGGCCGTGCTCGGGTGCGGTATCGACCGCGACTATCCCGCTGCACATGCGGAGCTCGCGCAACGCATCGTCCGGAGCGGTGGTCTCATCGTCTCCGAGTACGCGCCGGGCACAGAGCCGGCTCCGTGGCGGTTTCCGGCCCGGAACCGGATCATCGCGGGGCTCACCCAGTCGACGGTGGTGATCGAGGCGCGTGAGCGCTCCGGCGCACTGATCACCGCGGACTTTGCACTCGAGGAAGGCCGCGAGGTGGGCGTGGTGCCGGGTGAGATCACCAGCGCGCTCTCCGCTGGTACCAACGCGTTGCTGCGGGTCGGCGCGACGCCCATCACCGCCTTCACCGACGTTCTCGAGCCGTTCGGCCTGGACCCGGCCAAACCTGGAGAGGCCACCCAGAGAACGGAGCACGAGGGGCGCGTTCTCGCCGCGCTGACGGAGGGGGCAGCGAGCCCCGACCAGATCGCACGTGTCACCGGGTACTCGGCCTCCGCGGTGGCGTCCGCTCTCGCCGGGCTCGAGCTCGCCGGGGCAGTACACGAAGGCGACGGGCTGTACCGGGTGATGACGTGAACACCGGCGGTACGCGGCGAGTCAGCTGTGATCGCCGGCGCCCCTCCGGAAAGGGCGACCGAGCGCGGGCGGCAGCTGATCCCGCCGGCCGAAGAGCACGAGGGCGACGAGCACCGCCACGAACGGGAGCATGTCGACGAGATCGTTCGAGATCTCCACGCCGTGCAGCTGCAACGAGGTCTGCAGCGACAGCGACAGGCCAAAGACGAACGCGCCTGCGAGCGCGAGCGCCGGACGGCCTCTGGCAAGCATGCAGATGACGATCGCAATGAAGCCCTGCCCCTGGGTGAGGAAAGGTACGAACACGCCGGAGACGGCGATCGCCAGGTAGGCGCCCCCGAGGCCGGCTCCGAGCCCAGCCGCCACCACCCCGATCGTCCTCACGTGGGCGACGTCGACACCCGCCGCATCGACCGTCTCCGGCTTGAGCCCGGCGGCCCGGAGCGCCAGGCCGCGCGATGTTCGCCTCAGCGCCAGCGCCGCGAGCACCACCGCGGCGAGCGCCAGATAGACGAGCAGGGACTGCGTAAAGAGTGCGGGCCCGAGCACGGGAATGCGGTCGAGGAGCGGTATCGACACGGTCGGGGCTGCATCCAGCCGCGGGTAGCTGGTGCCGAACTGCGCACCATGGAGCACGCTCGTCAGACCTCCGATCGACAGCGTGATGCCGATTCCCACCACGATCTGGTCGAGCAGCCACCGCACACACAACGCAACGACAATCAGCGAGGTAAGAACGCCGGCTGCCGCCCCGGCGAGGAACCCGAGCCACGAGCTCCCTGTCTCGTACGCAACGAGGAATCCGCTGTAGGCGCCGGCCAGCATCATCCCCTCGAGCCCGAGATTCAGCACACCCGCCTGCTCGGAGACCAGTTCCCCGAGCGAGGCCAGGAGGAGCGGCGTGGCCGCGAGCAACGCAGCCGTCAGCAGATCAGTCAGCCCGATCTCTGTGAACAGGGAGCTCGCCAGCGTCGCCGTCATGTGCCCACGGGTCGCTCGTGCAGAGGGGCGAACAGCGGGTCGACGGTGTACTCGCTCCGGCCGTGGCGGCGGCGGGCGATCAGCTCGATCACGGCCATCGACACCAACGTCACCCCGACGACCACGAGCAGGAAGTCCACGGGCAGCGACGCCTCCTGGGTGGCACGCAGCCCGCCGATGGAGAGCACGGCATAGAAGGCAAGAAAGGGAACGAGCGCGACCGGACGGAGCCTCGCGAGGAACACGAAGGGAATCACGGCATCCCCGTACGACGGGCTCCAGTCGGTGCGCATGTAGCCCCAGACCCCGAGGATCTCGACGGCGGCCGCCGCGCCGATCAGGGCACCGCTCGCCAGGAACGAGGTCACGATGAGGCGGCGCGGCTCGAGCCCGAGGTGGGCCGCCGCCGCGGGGTTGAGACCGAGTACGCGCAGCCGGAGCCCGTAGCCCGTGCGCGAGAGCACGAGTTGCGCTGCGAGCACGGCCACGGCGGCCACGACCAATCCTGCGTGGACGCCGACGCCCGGCAGCTCCGGCAGCATGTCGTCCAGCGGGAGCAGTCGAGTCTGCGGTGTGGCGCTGCCCTCGTCCTGGAACGGGCCACGGATCAGGAGGTTGGCAAGATTGACCCCGACGAAGCTCATCATCAGCGTGGTCACGATCTCGTTCGTGCCGAACGTCGCGCGGAGCACGCTCGGGATCACCGTCCAGGCGGCGCCGGCGGCGGCTCCGACCAGGCACAGCAGGACGAGCGTCAGCCCGACCGGCAGCCGGTCGGCCAGCGCAGGTCCGGTTCCCGCCACGATCGCGGCCGCGATCAGGAACTGGCCGTGGTATCCGAGATTCCACAGACCTGCCCTGAACACGACGATGAGCCCCAGCCCGATCAGCGTCAACGTTGCTAGCCGGGCGAGGCTGTCCTGCCACGCCGATAGCTCGATGCCGCCCCGTACCACGTCGGCGTAGAACGCGGCGGGGTTGCGGCCGAGCGCAGCGAGCAGAACTGCCCCGGCCGTGAGGCCGGCGCCCACAGGCAGCAAGGACCAGGCCAGGCTGGCGAGCACCGGCCCTCGCGGCGTCATCAGGCTGCGGCCGCCTCGCCCGCCGTCATCAGCAGGCCGAGCGTTGCTGCTGCACCGGGGCCGGGCTGTACCGCGCCCACGATCGTGCCGCGGGTCAGCACCACCACCCGGTCGCACAGGTCGAGCAGCTCGTCGAGATCGGTGGAGATGATCACCGCCGCGCCGCCGGCGCTCGCAAGCCGGCGGGTCTCCTCGTGCACGGCGCCGGCCGACCGGCGGTCGAGGCCCTGGGTCGGCTCGTGGAAGATGACAACCCGCGCACCCTGGTCGAGCTCCCGAGCGAGCACGAGCTTCTGCAGGTTGCCCCCGGAGAGCGTGCCCGCCGGGGCCTCCACAGAGGCGGTGCGGACGTCGAAGCGGCGGACAAGCTCCGTCGCGCTCCGGCCGACGGCAGCCGGGCGAACCACACCGCGCCTCCAGAGCGGCGGGGTGCCGATCCTGCGCAGGGCGAGATTGAGCGCGACGGAGAGACTCGCCACGGTGCCTTCGTGGACACGGTCGTCCGGCACGTGGCGGAGCCCGAGCTGGTAGCGGCGGCGCGCGCGGAGGTGGTCGACCGGGACGCCGTGGAGCTCGATCCGCCCCGCACTCCGCCGCTCCCCCGCGAGCGCCCGGGCCAGCTCGCGCTGTCCGCTCCCCGCGATTCCCGCGACGCCGAGGATCTCGCCGGCGGCAACCGAGAACGAGACCTCCCGCAGCGACCGTCCGCCCTCCGTAGCGAGCCCCCGCACCTCGAGCGCGATGCGGTTTCGCTCCTCGGCCGGTGGCGCGTGATCCTGCGCGGCGGAGCGCCCGCGCCCATGTGCGCGGGGATCACTTTCTTCGAACATGGCGGCCACGAGCCTGTCCTCTGCTGCGGCCGGCTCCGCTGCGCGCAGGTCGGCTCCCGGGATCCGCTCCACCACACGGCCGCGGCGGAGGATCGTCACCCGGTCGGCGAGCGTGATCGCCTCGGCCAGCCGGTGGGTGACGTAGAGGATCGCCAGCCCTGTGCTTCTCAGGCTCCGGACCGCATCGTGCAGGCGGCCGGCGTCACCGGGCCCGAGCAGGGCGCTGGGCTCGTCCAGCACGAGCACACGCGGATTGCGCCACAGCGCGCGGGCGAGCTCGACACGCTGCTGCTCGGCGAGCGAGAGGCGGGAGACGAGAGTGCCGGGCCGAATGCCGACCGCGAGGCTCTCGAGCAGCGTTTCGACCCGTCCGCGGAGTTCTCGCGTGTCGTACCGCGTGTCGGCGACCGCGCCCAGCACGATGTTCTCCAGCACCGTGAGCTGTGGGATCAGTTGCGAGTGCTGCCGGACGACGGCGATCCCGAGGTCGAGTGACGCTCGCGGGGTCGCGAGCTCGACCTCGGTACCGTCGCACGTGACTGTTCCCGACTCGGGCCGGACCAGGCCTCCGAGCACGCCGACCAGTGTCGACTTGCCGGCGCCGTTCTCGCCAAGCAGGCAATGGATCTCACCGTCCCGGATCTCCAGTGAGACCCGATCGGCTGCCACGGCACCGGGATACCGCTTGCAGATCTCGTCGAGGAGGACGCCCATGCGAGCGTTTCGCGTCAGCCGAGGATCTTGTCGACGGCAGCCTTGGTGGGCGTGAGCGGTACCCGCACTGTGCCCGCGGCGATACGCTTGCGCGCCGCCTCGACCACCGTCCACGCGGCCGCCGGGATGTGCTTCGTCTTGAGCAGCGAGATCCCGTTGTTCACGCCCAGCGTGTAGAAGCGCTTGCCGTACGTGCCGTTCTCGATGTCGGCGATCGCCCGCTGGAACACCTTCGTGAAATCCCAGAGCACGGAGGAGAGGAGGACGCCCTTCTTGTCGATCGGGCGCTTGTCGCCGATCACGTCGATGAACCAGACCTTCCGCTTCGCGGTCTCCACCGCCTGCAGATATCCGAACGAGGCGCCGTCCCCCATCCCGAAGAGAACATCTGCGCCGCGTGCGATCACACTGCGCGCCACGCGTTTCCCGGCGGCTGCGTCGTCGTATGCCGCCTGGCCGACGATGGCGAACAGGAACTCAGAGGACGTGCGCACGCTACGCGCGCCCGCCACGAAGCCGCCGGTCTGCTTGAACCAGTTGATGTCCGCAGCCGAGAGCACGATCCCCAGCTTGCCGGTCTTCGACATCTTCGCCGCGAGCACGCCGGCCAGGTACGCGCCGTCCTGGCTCGACGTCTCGATGTCGGACATCAGCCCGGGAACAAGGTTCTTCGGGTTGTCGTAGCTGATCATCGGGACGCTCTCGCGCTGCGCCACCCTCGGCGCGAGCGCGTTGAAGCCGGAGGCGTGCGCGATGACGAGGTCGGCCCCTTCGCGCGCGAGCCGGCGAAGGACGGGCTCGACGCTGTCGTACCCGATGCCGTCGGCCACCGTCAGCTTCGCGTCCGCCGTCTTGGCCGCAGCCCGGGCGCCCGCCACACCCATCTGGTTCCAGCCGTAGTCGTTGGCACGCGCGGGAGTGGCGATTGCGATGGAGGTAACTTGGGCGCGTTTCGCGGCCGTGCCAGTGCCCTGGCCGGCGCCAAGAAGCGCAACCGCACCGGCAGCGGCAACCGCGACGAGAGCCGTGTGTCTCGTACGCCACGTTCCTGATCCACCCAGTTGACCCCGCACCATCGATCCTCCTCGCCTGTGTCCCTTCATGGTGCCGATTCGACGACCACCCGGCGGCGCTACCGTGGCAGGATGGTCGCCGATGCTCCACCTGCTCCGCCACCGATCGTGCGGACGGTGCGCGAGGCGCTGATCGGTCGCTTCGAGCGGCAGGGGCTCAGCTTCCGCTGGGTGGCCTGTTTCCCGGACGGTCATCGCTTCCGTGGGCAACGGGTCGTCCGCTGCCGCGTCAACTTCGGCGATCCGCATGTCGTGCAGTACTGCGCGGTGCTCCATCGCGGCCGCCTGCTGACCGATCACGAGAACCGCGCCATCCGCTGCGGTACACGCCGCGACCCGATCGCCCCATAGGATCCCGCGATGCTTCCCTACTGGCTGGACGACGATCTGCCAAGCCTGAAGCTGCGGCCGCTCTCGGGAGATCCGGACGTCGTGGTCGTCGGTGCCGGCATCACAGGGTGCTCGGCGGCGCTCCATCTTGCGCGACGCGGGTTACGGGTACGGCTTCAGGACAGCAGGGAGGTCGCGGCCGGCGCGAGTGGGCGGAACGGCGGGTTTGCGCTGCGGGGCCTGTCGGCGTCCTTCGACACCTACTGCGAGTCGATCGGCGGGCAGGCGGCGAGCGAGGTGATGCGGCTCACGGAGCAGGCGCTCGAGGAGATGGCCGGGTTCGCGGGTGATGCGTTCCGCCGAGTGGGAAGCCTGAGGGTTGCCATGGACGAGGAGGAGCGGAACGAGCTGCAGCGCGAACTGGAGGCGCTCCGCTCCGCCGGGCATGCGGTCGAGTGGCGGGACGCCCTGCCGGGACCGCTCGCGGGCCGTGCGACCGCGGCGCTCTTCCACCCGACCGACGGCGCGCTGCAACCGGCGCGTCTCGTACGGCGGTTGGCCACGCTCGCCGCGGACGCGGGGGCGGAGATCGTCGAGAACAGGCGGCTCGTCTCCCGGGAGGAGGCAGGCGGCGCACAGATCGTCGTGTGCACGGACGGTTACCCGAGCGGCCTGCTGGGCCCGCTCGAAGGGCTGATCGTCCCCACCCGCGGGCAGGTGATAGCGACCGAGCCGCTCGCGGGGCGCTGGTTCGAGACACCGCACTATGGCCGCCACGGCTTCGACTACTGGCACCAGACGCCCGATGGTCGCCTCGTCGCCGGCGGGTTTCGCGATACCTCGCTCGAGTCCGAGTTCACCGACGAGGAGGTGACGACGCCGCACATCGTGAGCGCCCTGGAGGCGTTCGCCGCCGAGCTCGCCGGCCGGCCGGTTCGCGTCGACTACCGCTGGGCGGGCATCTTCGGGTTGGTGCTCGACTTCCTCCCGGTGGTGGGCGCCGTCCCCGAGCTCGAGCGCACGTGGGTCGCCGCGGGCTACTCCGGTCACGGCAACGTTCTCGGCTACCTCTGCGGCCGCCTCGTCGCCGACGCGATCATCGGCGACCCGCACCCCGTACTAGGGTTGTTCGACCCCGCCCGGCTGATCGCGCACTGAGCGGTTCGGATGCTCCCGCGTGTCGCGCGCCCGGTGCGCCAGGGTAGATCGGTAGGCCCTGTTCAGGGGCTCACCAGCGGCGTTCCGCCCCAGGTGTCACAGCCGCAACTCCGGGAGCGCTGAACGCTCCACGCCGGCCACCGCAGCCGCAGCGATCGCCAGATCCTGGATTGCGAGCCCGGTCGAGTCGAACAGCGTGATCTCGTCGTCGCCGGACCGACCGGGAGCCCCATCGGCCAGCACGGCCCCGAGCTCGGTCACCGTCGGCCGCTCCAGCCGTCCTGCCGCGACGGCCGCGGCGAGCTCGCCGCCGTGGCTCGCCTGCTCCCAGTCGTCGCAGAAGAGCAGGCCGCGCAAGAGCTCGTCGAGCGCGATCTCGGCCTTGCCGGGACCGTCCGCGCCCATCAGCGAGACGTGCTGGCCTGGTCGGAGCGAGTCCGCGGCGAAGAGCACCGACGCCCCCGGGGTGACCGTGATCACGCGATCGCAGGCGAGCACCTGATCCAGCGAGTCCGCCGCGACCGCCCCGGTTGCGTCCACGGCCGCCAACCGTCTCCGCTCGTCCACGTCCCAGACGAGTGGGGTGTGGCCGCGCGCGCCGAGCATGCGGACCGTCTCGAGCCCGTTCACCCCGCAACCCACGACCCCGACCGAACCCGAGTCGGCCCTGCCCAGTGTCTCGGCCGCCAGCACCCCCGCCGCAGCCGTGCGCAGCGCCGTCACCGCTGCCGCGTCGAGGATCGCGAGCAGCTCCCCGGTCTCCGCGTTTGACAGTAGGACGAGCCCGCTCACGGTCGGCAGGCCTCGCGCCGGGTTGCCGGGGAACGAGGTGACCCACTTGAGCAGTGCATGCCCGCCACCGAGTGCCGGCATCGCGCGGAAATCTCCGGCAGGGTAATTGGTGACGTACACCTTGGGAGGCATCGTCCACTCACCGCGGTGGAACCGCACGAACGCGTCGCGAACCGCGTCGTAGGCCGTCTGTGGTGCAACCGCAGCTCGGACGGCGTCGCCCGAGAAGACCGCGACGCTCAATAGAAGCCCTCGCGGCGCGCGTACCGCTCCGCCCGCGCCGCCTCGTAGGTCACCGCCTCGACCTCCGGGTTGAGGGTGGCCATGATTTCTCCGTTCGAGGGCAGGGTACTCCGCTCGACGTGCCGCGCCGGATCCCAGAGCCGGGAACGAAGGAATGCCTTCGAGCACTGCGTGTACGCCTCGTCGATCTCGATCAGCAATCCCAGCTTCGGCGTCTTGCCTTCGACGGCACTGGGCGCGAGCAGCTCCTCGCCGGTGACGATCCGGGCGCGCCCGTTCACGCGGAAGGTGTCGGTGATTCCCGGTACGAAGAAGATCAGGCCGACATGGGGGTTCTCGAGGATGTTCCGAAGCGCGTCCGCCAGCCTGTTGCCGGGGCGTTCCGGCAACAGCAGGGTGCGCTCGTCGAGGATGCGCACGAACCCGGGAGGGTCGCCACGCGGGGTGACGTCGCAGCTGCCGTCGGCGCCGGAGGTGGCGAGGCAGAGAAACGGCGAACGTTCGACGAACTGCCGGGTCAGGTCGTTGAGCCGGTCTGCAATCTTCGTCCGGGTCAGCGGTTGCGGATCGCCGATCACGTCGCGCAGCGCCGGCTCGGTGGTGATCACCGCGTGAGCCGGAACCTGCGGAGTCACTGCGACTTCACCGCCGCGATCAGCTTCACCACCGAGTCCTTGGCGTCCCCGAACAGCATCGTCGTCTGCGGTTCGAGATAGAGCTCGTTGTCGACCCCGGCGAAGCCCGGCTTCATCGAGCGCTTCATCACGATCACGCTCGCCGCCTTGTCGACGTCGAGTATCGGCATCCCGTAGAGCGGCGAGGACGTGTCGTGGCGGGCGGCCGGGTTCGTCACGTCGTTGGCGCCGATCACGAGGGCGACATCGGACTGGGGGAACTCCGGGTTGACCTCGTCCATCTCCTTGAGTTTGTCGTACGGAACGTTCGCCTCGGCCAGCAACACGTTCATGTGGCCGGGCATGCGGCCCGCGACGGGATGGATCGCGTACAGCACGTCGACGCCTTTCTCCTCGAGCAGATCCGCGAGCTGGCGCACGTCGTGCTGCGCCTGGGCAACCGCCATCCCGTAGCCGGGAACGACGACCACCTTGCGCGCGAACGAAAGCTGGACTGCGACGTCGCCGGCCGTCGTGGCTCGGACGGTGCGGCCGTCGTCCGCGCGTGCCTGACCGGTGCCGGCCTGCACCTGGCCGAAGGCACCGAACAGCACGTTGCCGACCGACCGGTTCATCGCCTTCGCCATGAGCAGCGTCAGCAGCGTGCCCGAGGCGCCGACGAGCATGCCCGACACGATCAGCACCGTGCTGTCCAGCACGAATCCGGTGGCGGAGGCCGCGAGACCCGTGAAGGCGTTGAGCAGCGATATGACGACGGGCATGTCCGCGCCGCCGATCGGGATCACGAACATCACGCCGAACACCGCCGCAGCGGCCAGGAGCAGCCACATCGCCCACTCGCCCTCGACACCGACCACGATCGCCACCGCCAGCGCCGCGCTGCCCGCCAGGACGAGCGAGTTGACGGCGTTCTGGCCCGCGTACGTGATCGGCCGCCCGTCGACCAGCTCCTGCAGCTTCCCGAACGCGACGAGGGAGCCGGTGAAGGAGATCGAGCCGATCAACGCCGACAATGCGGTCGAGAGCCCCTCGTCCCAGGTGAGAATGCCGCTTGCGGCATGGAACTCGGAGAGGGCCACCAGCGCCGCCGCCCCGCCGCCGACCCCGTTGAAGAGCGCGACCATCTGCGGCATCGCGGTCATCTTCACCTTGCGAGCTCCCACGACTCCGACCACCGAGCCGATCGCGCCGCCGACGGCGATCAGCGCCCAGTTCCCGATCCCGTCGAGCAGGAGCGTCGTGAGGATCGCCACCACCATCCCGACCCCGCCGACCCAGTTGCCCTTGCGTGCGTGCTTCGGCGAGGAGAGATACCGCAGCGCGACGATGAAGCAGACGATCGCGACGAGGTAGAGAAGCGCGACGATGTCGGGATCGGAGATCACTGCTGCGAACCGTCCTTGGCCGTGCCGTCTTTCGGCGGTTCGGGCCGCCGCTTGAACATCTCGAGCATGCGATCGGTGACGAACCAGCCACCGACGACGTTCGCGCTCGCCAACACCATTGCGATGAAGCCGACGATCTTGAGCAGCGAGTCGTCGGCCGAACCGAGGACGATGATCGCGCCCACGATCACGATGCCGTGGATGAAGTTCGTTCCCGACATCAGCGGGGTGTGCAGCATCGTCGGCACCTTCGAGATCACCTCGAAGCCGAGGAAGATCGCGAGCACCAGGATCGTGACCTCGATCACGAGGCTGAGATCTGTCATGCCGCCTCCTTTCCGCGGGTCACGCACGCCCCGTTCGTGATCTCGTCGTCGAAATCCAGTGTGAGCTCACCGGCAGGCGCCAGGTGCTCCAGCAACGCCAGGACGTTCCTTGCATACAGCCGACTCGCGTCCGCTGCCATCAAGGAAGGAATGTTGGTGAGCCCGACGATGCGGACGCCGTCGATCTCGACCTCCTCGCCGGGACGAGTCGACTCGCAGTTGCCGCCGGTTTCGGCGGCAAGGTCGACGATGCAGCTTCCGGCGCGCATCGCGCCGACCGCCGACGCAGGAATCAGCTTCGGGGCCGGCCGGCCCGGAACGGCGGCCGTCGAGATCACGACGTCGAAGTCCGGGATGCGCGCCGCCAGTGCGGCCCGCTGCTCGGCCTCCTGCTCCGGCGTGAGCTCCCCGGCGTAGCCGCCGCTCGTCTCCTCGCCCTGCACTCCGAGGTCGAGGAACGTGGCGCCCAGGGACTCCACCTGCTCCTTGACGGCAGGCCGCACGTCGAAGGCCGATACGACTCCACCAAGGCGCCGCGCGGTCGCTATTGCCTGCAGGCCGGCGACGCCCGCGCCCAGCACGAGTACCCGCGCCGGTGCGATCGTTCCCGCTGCGGTCATCAGGAGCGGGAACAGCTTCGGCACCCGGTCGGCGGCGAGCAGGACGGCCTTGTAGCCGGCCACCGTCGCCTGCGAGGAGAGTGCATCCATCGACTGCGCCCGCGTGATGCGTGGGATCGACTCCATGGCGAAGCCGTGGATGCCGCGCGCTGCCAGAGCCGCCACCCCCTCCGCGTTGGTGAGCGGAGAGAGAAAGCCGATGAGAAGGGAGCCCGGCTCGAGTCGAGCGATGACGTCCTCGGATGGTCGCTGTACGGCGACGATTGCGCTCGCGCCGTCCGCGTCCGGCGACACGGTCGCGCCGGCGGCGGTGTACGCCTCGTCCGCGAAGCCCGCGCCGGCGCCCGCACCGGGCTCGACCGTGACCGAGACGCCTGTCTCGATCAGCTTGGCGACCGACTCCGGCGTGAGCGCAACTCGACGCTCTCGGTCGGACGTCTCTTTCGGCACGAACACCTTCACGACAAGGGAAAGTAGTCGGAAGGGAACGGCCGCCGGGGAGGGAACCTGTCGGGGTGGAGACGGTGCATGCCTTCACGGCCGCGATGGCCGTCTGCGATCCCGACCTGCTCGACCACTCGGATCGGGTTGCAGCCACCGCCGACGGCCTGGCGCGAACCCTCGGCTGGAGCGAGCGTCGGCGGGAGCTCGTGAGACTGGGGGCGGCTCTGCACGACGTCGGCAAGGTCAACGTGCGAAGCGACGTGCTCACCAAGCCGGGGCGTCTCGACGCCTGGGAGATGGCGGAGATGCGTGCCCACCCGGTGGAGGGTATGTGGCTGCTGTCGGAGGTGCGTTCGCTCGGGCCGGCGTTGCCGTTCGTGCTCTTCCATCACGAGCGCTGGGACGGCACGGGCTATCCGACCCGCCGCTCCGGCCGCGAGATCCCCGAAGAGGGCCGGTTGCTCGCGATCGCCGACGCATTCGACGCAATGACCGCGCCTCGGAGCTATCGCGACTCTGTAAGCGCGGAGGAGGCGGTCGACGAGGTCGAGCGCTGTGCCGGCTCGCAGTTCGATCCGGCATTCGTCGAGGCATTCGTGGACGCATTCGACCAGGGTGTATTCAGCGTCGTCGGCAGCAACTGTCTCGTAGCCACGCGCTGATCCGGCTCTGCGCGGCTGTCTCGTATTTCCAGTTCATTCCGGCGCGTAACCGGGGTTCTTTCGTCTACGATCACCGCGTCAGTATTGGTGCAAGGCAACGACAAAGGAGATCGGAATGGCACGCAAGACGGTGCTCGTGTGTGACAAGTGCGGATCTGAAGTGGGCGAGAGCAAGGGTGCGGTCATGCGCGTCACGTTCAATGACGCGCGGCGCGGGGCCAAGGCAGCTGATCTCTGCGACGGCTGCGCAGGCACGATGCCGGGCGCCGCCGTCGCGCGCCGCGGCCGCAAGCCGAAGTCCGTCTCCGCCTAGGCGGAGGAAAGCATCTGTACAGGCTTCAGCCTGTACAAGACTGACTTTTCTCGGTTCGGGATTCCAGCCTGCACCAGGCCTGGCCTGGTGCAGGTGTCGTTCGCTCGGTGTCCTGTTTCTTCGCTCGTTCCGGTATTCGGGCCCTATTGGGCCGGAATCCGACCGTGTCCCGGCGCGGGCCGTCACTACGATGGCTTGATGCCCCTTTCGCTCGTCGTCGGTCCCGCACACTCCGGCAAGATCGGCCGGCTGCTCGACGGCTTTGTCGCTGCGCTGGACCGTGATCCGTGGCTGATCGTTCCCAACCGCGCCGACGTCGAACGAATCGAGCACGAGCTGCTCGACCGGTCGCCGGCCCTCTTTGCCGGGAGCATCGGAACCTTCGATGACCTCTTTGCCGCAGTGCTTGCCGGCTCGAATGCCCAGACACGCACCGCGTCGGAGATCGTCGGCCGTGTCGTGCTGCAGCGAGTCGTGGCGGACGTGGAACTGGCCGAGCTGGGGGCGTCAGCTGCCGCCTCCGGGTTCGTGGATGTCGTCGGCCGCGCCCTCGGCGAGGCATCGGCTGCGCTTGTCGCGGCGGACGCGCTGCCGGCGACGCTCGCCCGCATTGCCGCCACCTACCAGGAGCGGCTGGCCCAGGCGGAGCTGGTCGATCGGGATTCGGTCGGGGGCCTCGCCGTGGCGCGGCTGCAGGAGGATCTCGCCGCCTGGAGCTCGGCGCCCGTGTTTGCGTACGGCTTCGAGGATCTGACCCAGGCGGAATGGGCGGCGCTCGAGGCTCTGTCCGCCCGCACGCAGGTGATGGTGTCGCTTCCCTACGAGCCGGGGCGCCCCGCTTTCGCGTCGCTGGAAGGCACCTCGAGCGACCTGGCCGTTCTCGCGAAAGACCGTATCGTGGAGCTGCAACCGGGATCGAGCAGCCACCTTCCCGCTGCGCTCGCACATCTCGAGCGCCACCTTTTCGAGGAGGCGCAGCCCGACCTCGCATCGCCGGGAGGGGCGGTGCGGCTGCTCGAGGGTGCCGGCACCCGGGGCACGCTCGAGCTGGTTGCCCAGGAGATCCTCGAGCTCCACGCCGACGGGATCGAGCTCGACGAGATCGGAATCGTGTGCGACTCCGTCGACCGCCTCCGCGGGCCGCTCGAGGCCGTCATGCATCAGTACGAGATTCCGTTTCGGCTGGAGGCCTCGACCCCGTTTCAGCGCACCCCTCTCGGCGCAGCTTTGCTCGCGCTCTTGCGATTCGCCGGAACAGGCGGAACACGAGGGATGCTCTTCGGGCTCCTCCGCTCGCCATACTCGGGTCTCCCGCGGGCCACCGTCGACTTCCTGGAGGGGCGTTTACGGGGTCGCGCCGTCTCGGATGCCGGCCGCGTGGAAGAGGAGGCGCAGAAGCTCCGGGGTGAGCCGCTTCCGCTTCTCGACCTCGCCAGGTCGGAAGAGCACCCGGTGGTGGTTGCCCGCAACGCGCTCCACCGGCTGCTCCGGAATGCCCACGGGCTCGATGGAGCTACCACCGCGGACGCGGCGCGCGACGGCCGGGCCGCCGCTGCCGCGCTGGCCGCGCTCGATGAGCTCGAGCGCCTCGAACCGGCAGTCACGCGGGAGGAGCTGCTGAGCGCCCTCGGCACCACCACCGTTTCCCCGTCCCCCGAGCGGGAGGGGCGGGTGGCAGTCCTCGATCTCGGTCGTGTGCGCACGCGGCGCTTCGACACCGTCTTCGTGCTCGGTCTGGAGGAAGGCATCCTGCCGCGGCGCGGCGGCGGCACGCCGCTGCTCCCGGACGACGTCCGGAGCGGTCTCGGGAGGCGGCTCGAACGGCCCGATCCCGTGAGCCGCGATCGCTACCTGCTGTACACCGCTTGCACGCGGCCGCGCCGGCGCCTGGTGCTCGCCCGCGAAGCTGCGGGCGACGACGGCACACCGACCTACCCGAGCCCGTTCTGGCAGGAGGTCACGAGGCTGTTCGACCGCGCCGAGCTCGCCCGCGCGACCCGACGTCGCGTGATGTCCGAGCTGACGTTCGAGGTCGATCGCGCTCCCACCGAGCGGGAGCGGTTACGTGCGGCGGCGTCGCTCGCCCGGACGAGCCGGTCGGAGGCGGTCGCGCTCGCCGAGGCCAACGGCTGGTCGCGCCGTCTGGAGCGAGCGCGCTCGGCCTTCACTCGGGAAACACGTCTGCGAAATCCGAGCGTCCTCGAATGGCTCGCCGGCAGGACGACGTTCTCCGCGACCGAGCTCGAGCGCTTCGCCGACTGCTCCTCTGCCTGGCTCGTCGAGCGGGTGGTCGCCCCGAAGACGATCGACGCCGAGCCCGACGCCATGCTGCGAGGCCAGGTCGCCCACACCGCTCTCCACCGCTTCGCGGTGGCTCTCCCCAAGGAGCTGAAAGTCGATCGCGTCGATCCGACCACGGTCGAGGCGGCGGTTCTCCTGATGCGGCGCTGTGTCGACGATGCGGTCGCGAGCGGAGTGCGCCTCGACGTGTCCGATGTCCAGCTCGCCGAGCTCGCATCGACGCTCCACCGTGATCTCGAGGCACTCGTCCGCGACGAAGCCGAGGCGCAGCATTCCCTGATCCCTCGCCGCTTCGAGGTCGGCTTCGGCAGCGAGCGCGCCGCCCAGGAGCTGCAGCGGGGGTTGTCGCTCGGCGACGGGCTCACGATGTCCGGCAAGATCGATCGGGTCGACATCGACATGTTCAGCGCGCAGGGGATCGTGGTCGATTACAAGTCGGGCAAGGGCGCCCATTCGGCCGTCGACATCGAACGTGAACGCCGCCTGCAGATCCCTCTGTACATGCTGGTGCTGCGGGATCTGCTGGGGATCGAGCCACTCGGCGGCGTGTACCAGCCCCTGGCCGGGCGGCGCACCGCACGCGGCATGCTGCGCCAGAGCGCAGCTGCCGAGCTTCCCGGCTTTCAGCCGCGCGACTTCCTGGAGGAGGACGAGTTCTGGCGGATCGTCGAGGGAGCACGGGCGCAGGCGGGGGAGTACGCGCAGCGCATCCGCGCGGGTGATGTACGCCACGACCCGAGGGGCGACGGCTGCCCGGCGTGGTGCGATCTCTGGACAGTGTGCAGGGTCGGGCGCCAGTGAGCACCGTCACGGCGGCCACCCGGCTCAACGAGCAGCAGCTCGAAGCCGTGGAGGCGATCGGCGAAGTCTTCGTCTCGGCGGGTGCCGGCACGGGGAAGACATCAGTGCTCGTGGAGCGGTTCGTGCGCGCCGTGTGCGAGCAGGGCCTTGACGTCGACTCGCTGCTGGTCATCACCTACACGCGGAAGGCCGCGGCGGAGCTGCGAGCACGGATTCGCGAGGCGTTGCTCGAGCGGGGACGTCCCGACCTCGCGCGGGAGCTCGACGGGGCCTGGATCTCGACCATCCACTCGTTCTGCAGCCGGCTGCTCCGTCAACACCCGTTCGAGCTCGGGCTCGACCCGCGCTTCCGCGAGCTCGACGAGCCGGCGGCCGCGGTGCTCCGCGGTGAGGCGTTCGCAGAAGCCCTGGCCGCGTTCCTGGGAGACCGCGACGAGAGCCGCGTTCGCGTGCTTGCGACGTACGGCTCGGCGGGTCTCCGTCGAATGCTCACCGGTGTCTACGAGACGTTGCGTTCTGCCGGCCGGTCGTTGCAGCTCGAGCTGGGAGGGACCGTCCCCTTGCCCGAGGCGATCCGTGCCCTGCGCGACGCGGCGACCTGTCTGACCGGTGACGTGGAGGCGACGCCGAAGCAACGGGAGAACGCTTCGGAAGTGCTGGTGGCCGTGACCCCCGACACACTGCCGGAGCGGCTCACAGACCTGCGGGCGTTCAGCTCGAAGGGCGACCGGGCAGCGACCTACGAGGAGGCGCGAAAGGCGGTCGAGCGCGCGGCGCTCGAGGAGCTTGCCGTACGCGACAGCGACCTCCTGCAGGAGCTGCTGGTCGGTTTCGCCGACGCGTACGGGCGGGCCAAGCGGCGGGAGGGGGCGGTGGACTTCGAAGATCTCCAGCTGCTCGCGAGGGACCTGCTGCGCGACAACGCGGGCGTTCGCCTCACCGAGCAAGAGCGGTTCCGGATGGTGATGGTCGACGAGTTCCAGGACACCAACCGCCTGCAGTGCGAGCTGATCGACCTCATCTCGGGAGACGGGGTGGAGCGGTTCGTCGTCGGGGACGAATTCCAGTCGATCTACGGATTCCGTCACGCGGATGTATCGGTGTTCCGGGAGCGGCGCCGCGAGGCAACGAGCCCGCTCTCGCTCGTTCAGAACTACCGTTCCCGGCCCGAAGTTCTCGCGGCGGTCAACCACCTGTTCGCGGACGCCTTCGGAGACGAGTTCCAGCCGCTCGCCGCCTCCCGCGACTTTCCTGATCCTGTCTTCGGCCACCCCGTGGAGCTCCTCGTCACCGACAAGGCGGCCTTCCGTGACAGCCCTCTGCACTGGCGGCGCGGAGAGGCACAGGCTGTCGCGCGGCGGGTGCACGAGCTCGTGGAGTCGGGGGCGGCGCAGCCCGGCGAGATCGTTCTGCTGTTCGCCGCCGGCACCGACGCGGAGTGGTACGAGGAGGAACTGCAGAAGCTCGGGCTGCCCACATACCGTGCCACCGGGCGCGGGTACTTTGCGCAGCAGCAGGTGGCCGACCTGCTGTTCTATCTGCGCCTGCTGCACAACCGGTACGACGACATGGCGCTGGCGACGGTGCTCGCCTCGCCGCTCGTCGGTGTCTCGAACGATGCGCTGGTGCAGATCCGCCGGCACGCCGGTCGGCGGCCGCTCTTCTCGGGGATCGAGAAGACGCTGCCGCCCGTGTTGTCGGCTGACGACACCCGCCTGCTCAAGGCATTCCGCCAGCGGTATCAGCGGCTCGTCGCACAGTCCGCACGCACCAGCCTGGAGGACCTGGTCGAGCAGGTGATGAGCGCCCACGACTACGACCTCGCCGTGCTGGCTCGCGCCGACGGGAGCCGGCGCTACGCGAACATGCGCAAGCTCGCGCGCCTGGCGCGGTCGTACGAGGCGCTGCGCGGGCGCGATCTCGAAGGCTTCGTGCGATTCGTCCGCGACCAGGACAACCTTGGTGTGCGTGAGATCGAGGCGGTGGCGGAGGAGGAGGGCTCCGGGGCGGTCCGGCTGCTCACGATCCACGCGGCGAAGGGGCTCGAGTTCCGGATCGTCGTTGTCGCGGACGCCGGACGTGACACGGGCGGCCACCCGTCGGCCGACGAGATCCTCGCGCTCTCCGACGGGCGGTTCGGATTCCAGTTTCCGCGACCGCTCGACGGCAGGCGGATGCCGGTGTTCGGCTACGAAGACGTCAAGGAGGCCGGCGAAGAGGAACAGCGCGCAGAGCGGCTCCGGCTCTACTACGTCGCGATGACCCGTGCCATCGACCGGTTGATCGTGTCAGGAGCGCTCGACCCCGAGCGCGCGGCCGATCGGAACACCCCGATCGGCTGGGTGCTCGAGCGCTTGAACGCGGCCGACGAAGTGCTGGCGGCCGATCGTGTACTCGAGCTGTCCCGCGGCGACGCTCGCTTCCTCGTCACCGTCAACCGTGAGGCCGGGCCGATGCCGGCAGAGGAGGACACCGAGCCTGCCGCCACCGTCACGGGCCAGTTCATGCTGTTCACGGAGATCCCGGCCGGTAGCGGGCCCGAGGCTATTCGACTGCCCGAGCTGCGCGTGCCCGCGGCGCCTCCGGTGCACTCACCTCGTCGGCTTTCCTTCAGCGCGATCTCGTCCTTCGACCGCTGCTCCTTGCGCTACTGGGGCGAGCGGGTGGCCGGTCTGCGCCCGCTGCGGATGTCGGCGGTCGGTGCAGAGGTGGGCGACGGCGGGCTCCACGCGACTGAGGTGGGTGATGCCGTCCATCGCCTGCTGGAGCTGCTTCCGCTCACCGCGGCCACCCCTCCGGACGCGACGGCGCTCGCCGCGACCGTGTCGGAGTGGTATCCGGGTGTGCGCCCGGACGAGCTGGCTCGGATCGGCGAGGCAGTGGAGGCCTATTGCGCCTCGGCGGTGGCTGCACGCCTCGCGGAACTGCCCGGCGCGGCGGCTGAGCGCCCATTCGTGTTCCGGCACGACGGCGTGCTCCTTCGGGGACGCCTCGATGTCCACGCCCCCGTCAATGCGCCCGGCGAGCACGGCGTGGGCACCCATCTCGTGGTCGACTACAAGACGAACGCGCTGGGCGAGCTCGAGCCGGCGGAGATCGTCGACGTCGAGTACGCACTGCAGCGGAGTGTGTACGCGCTGGCGTGCTTCGCGGCCGGCGCCGCGGGCGTGGAGGTCGTGTACCAGTTCCTCGAGCGTCCGGACGAACCGGTCGGCCGGCTCTACACGGACGCCGACCGGCCACAGCTCGCCGCGCAGCTCTCCGCGGCGATCGGACGTCTCCGAGGCGGGCAGTTCGAGCCGCGACCAAGCCCCTTCGCCTGCTCCGGTTGTCCCTTGCTCCGCGTCACGTGCGCGGGGGTCGACGCCCATCTCGAGCTGGGCCCGTGACTATCGAACTCGAATCAAGATGAAGCCAGGGTCGCCGGAGCACGCTGGGCACGCACGCTGCGTCGTCCTCAGTCGCGCCTATACGAGGGGTAAGGGGTTGGTACCAGGCTTGAGCCTGGTAGCAACACGGTTTCCTTCCGCTCCCTGCGTCCTTGCATCGCACGCACCCATCGCACTCCGGCGAGAAGCGTCATCTTGATTCGAGTTCTGAACCGGGTCGCAGCCCTCTATGACATCCACGGAAACCTGCCCGCGCTCGACGCCGTGCTCGGCGACGGCCGGCTCGCCGGCGCGGAGCTGATCCTGTGCGGTGGCGACGTGATCGCGGGTCCGTTTCCCGGCGAGTGCCTCGATCGCCTGCTCACCTGCGGTGTGCCCGTGCAGTTCGTACTCGGGAACGGAGATCGCGACGTGGTGGCGGGCGGTGACGAGGTCAGCCGCTGGTGCATGCGGCACCTCGGGCTCGGGCGCGCCGCGTTCGTGGAGGAGTGGCCGCCGACCTTCACGGCGGAGGTTCGGGACGTCGGGAGCGTCGTCTTCTGCCACGCCACGCCAAGGTCGATCGACGAGATCGTCACCCGTATCACCCCGGCCGACGAGGTCGAGAACGTGCTCGCGGCGACGAGCGCCTCCACGATCGTGTGCGGCCATGTGCACGTGCGTTACGACCGCCAGATCCATCCGGGGCGCCGGCTGGTCAACCCTGGCAGTGTCGGTATGCCATACGAGGGACGTCCCGGGATCGCCTGCTGGGCCTGGATCGACCGCGTGATCGAGTTCGTGACCACGCCCTACGACGCCGAGGCCGCACTCGGCGCGATGCGGGCGACGGGCTTCCCGAATGTCGAGGGATGGCTGGTCCCGGCCCTGCTCGGCGAGGTGACCGGATACGCGGCCACGGAGCACTTCGAGGGCATGAGGCGTGCCGCGTAGCTTCGTCGGCGAAGCTCGGCGGCGTGGCCTGGGCACGAGAAAGCAGCGGATCGGCCCGATCATCGACAGACTCGAGGCGGCGCACGCCGACGCCGCGATCGCGCTGCGATTCGGCAGTGACGTCGAGCTGTTGATTTCCGTCATGCTGTCCGCACAGACAACAGATGTCACGGTCAACCGTGTCACCGAGCAGCTCTTCCGCAAGTACCGGCGCCCCGAGGACTACCTGGCGGTGCCGCAAGAGGAGCTGGAGCGCGACATCTTCCAGACCGGCTTCTACCGCCAGAAGGCGAAGTCGGTGAGAGGGGCGATGCGCATGCTCATCGAGGACTTCGACGGTCGCGTGCCGCGCACGCTGGGCGAGCTGCTGCGGCTGCCCGGCGTGGCACGGAAGACCGCGAACGTGGTCGCAGCCGAGCTGGGCGAAGCGCAGGGCATCGTCGTGGACACGCACGTGCGGCGCATCTCGCAACGACTCGGGCTCACACGACGCGAGGACCCGGTGCACATCGAACGAGACCTTCTGCGGGTGGTGCCGCGAGCCGACTGGGCCCGTTTTCCCCACCTGCTGATCTGGCACGGTCGCCGTATCTGCGACGCCCGCTCACCCGCCTGCACGCTCTGCCCCATCTTCGACCTCTGCCCCTCCGCGCGCACCC
Organism: Gaiella sp.; assembly: GCA_046160185.1. Taxonomy (GTDB): domain Bacteria; phylum Actinomycetota; class Thermoleophilia; order Gaiellales; family Gaiellaceae; genus Gaiella. The sequence goes on from JBJXGY010000089.1 coordinate 20,664, forward strand.
TCGCCGGCGACGGCTCCCGCCCGGCGAAGCCGGGCTCCGCTGCCGCCTGACGACCCGAGGGCGCACGCCTGGCCCACGTACCTGAGGTGTTACGGCCTCACCCAGTGCTGGAGGGTGAGGCTCTCTCCGAAGGAGCGTTCCTCGAGGAGCGCGTAGCGTGGAGGCTTGGCGAGGTCGCGACCGCGGGCAAGCGCATCTGAGGGGGCGCCGTCGAGCAACAACCAGGCGCCCGTGCCGCGCGCGGTGAGGATCGGTGCGACGTCGGGGGCCACCGCCGACCAGGCGGCGGCTGCTCGGGCCGAGCCGACGACGACGGTCTCGCCGGCCGAGCGGCCCGCCAGCACGGTGCTCGCGGCTCCGCGCCAGTCCTCTGCTGGTTTCGCTGTGTACCACCAGCCGAGCGCGACCGCGGCCGCGGCGGCGGCGACGCTCGCCGCCGCGATCTGTAGAGGTCGATCGAAGATCAGCGACACGCCGACACCCGCTGCCACGGCCAGCGGTCCAGCAACGACGCCGAGCACGTCGCCCGCGAACACGGGGAGCCCGGCGCCGCCGGCGAGTACGGCGACCGCCGGGGCAAGGGCGGCACCGCCGAGGAGGGCTGCGTCCGCGATGCGACGCTGCTTCCAGACGAGCATCACGACCGCGAACACGGCAAGGGCCGCGACCGCCGGGTTCCATCCGGCGCCGCGCGCAAGTGCTGTGCCGAGCGAGCGAAGCGTGAGATCGCCCTCGCCCGTGTCGCCTGCCCGGTCGACGGCGGCCGCAGCGAGCAACATGCCTGCGACGCCGAGTGCACCGCACGCGGGGAGGAGCGCCCGCGGGGCGGGCCGCGGAGTCCGCAACCAGATGTAGGCGGCGTGGGGGACAAGCACCGCGGCAGCGACCGGGTGTGTCAGCGGCAACGCGACCACCAGCAGTGCGTAGAGCACTGCTCGCGGCCAGCCGCCCCGAGTCCTCCACCGGACGAGCACGGCGGTGCTCGCAAGCGCGGCCGCCAGCGCGAGTGAGTGCGGTGACACGGTTTGCGCGAGCCCGATTGCCCCACTCGAGACGGCGAGGAACCCGCCTGCGGCGATGCCGGCGAGGCGACCGCCGAGCTGCCAGCCGAGCCAGATCGCCGCCGCCGTTGCCACCACGACTGCGGCGAGCGAGGGCAGGCGTGCCCAGGTGCTGTCGAGTCCGACCGCGTCGGCGACGCCGAGCAGGGCCTGGTGCAGGGCGGTGGACGGGTTGTGCTCGAGCGCGTTCGTCACCGCTGCGCCGATCCCGTCGCCTGCACCGGCCACCCGCGCGGCCTCGTCGACGGTGAGCGGCTGTCGGCCCAGGAGCAGCAGCCCGAGCCCCACTGCGACGAGGGAGGGCAGGGCGATCAGGCCATGACGCAGCGCGGTCGTCAGAGTCGCGCTCCGGTTCCTCGGCATCGACGGGGCGATCGTGTTCACCTCAGATCCAGCGCCGCCAGCGGAAGACTGCGAGCTGGGCCACGGTCGCCGCGATGATCAAGGCTATCGCCACCCACAAGCGCCACCAGCCGGACGCGAAGTCCGGCTCGAAGTTCTGGCCGAAGAAGCCGGTCACGAGGGACGGCACGAGCACCAGGGAGGCGATCACGGTGAGCTTCTTCACGACCTCGTTCTGGGCCTCCATCACATTCGCCTGATGATGGTCGCGCAGTCCGGCGAGCAGCTCCCGCGCGATGTCGAGCTCCTCGGCTGTTCTCTGAAGGGCGTCGGACGTTCCGGCAAACAGCCGCTCGAGATCGGGCGGGAACAGCGTCTCGGCTGCGACGTCTGTGCGTCCGTCGACGATTCGCCGGATCGCGTTGCGCAGCCCGGACACGTGCCGGCGCAGATGGATCACGTCGTGCCTGATCGACGACAGTCGGGCCGGAACATCGTCCGCCGATCCGGTGTTCGCCAGGTCTTCGGCCTTGTCGATGCGCTCGAACAGCCCGTCCGTTGCCGACAGGAAGTCGCCGGCGATCTGCTCGAACAGCAGGTGAAGCGCGTGCCCGATGTCGGTGGCGCGGTGTTCCACGGCGTGCAGCGGCGACCGGGCGCCAGGCGGCTGCGTCCCGGTTGGGTGACTGACCGTGACGATCAGGTCAGGCGTTGCGACCAGGCCGAGCTCCTCGAACTCGAGCTGCTCGCCCTCGACCACCACCGGAGTGACGAGGTGCCCGTAGACGTAGCTACCGTGTGGTTCGAGAGTCGGGCGGACGGCCGCCGCCCCCGCGGGCGTGCCGATCACGTCGACCACCCAGGGATCGACGCCCGCAGGCAGCGCCTGCGCAAGCTCCTGCGCCGTCGGCGCGACGAGGTCGATCCAGCGCACCCCCATCGACTCCAGCGTAGTGCGGGGGTCGGACCGCCCTCACGCTCCGAAGCAGCCGCGTGTCTACTGGTCGGCGAGAAACCGCTCGGCGTCCAGCGCCGCCATGCAGCCCGAGCCCGCCGCGGTGACCGCCTGCCGGTAGGTGTGATCCTGAACGTCTCCGGCGGCGAACACGCCCGGGATGTTCGTCTTCGTCGACTTGCCCTGCGTGATCAGGTAGCCGGTCTCCTCCTCGTGGTCGAGCCACTCGGTGAAGAGACCGGTGGTGGGGTCGTGGCCGATGGCGACGAAGAAGCCGTCGGTCGCGAGCTCACGTGGCTCGTCCGTGACGAGGTTGCGGATGCGGACGCTACTGACCGCGCTTTCGCCCAGCACTTCCTCGACGACGCTGTCCAGCACGAGCTCGATCTTGTCGTTCGCTTTGACGCGGTCGATCATGATCTGCGAGGCCCGGAACTCCTGCCGGCGGTGGACGAGATACACCTTGCTCGCGAACCGCGTGATGAAGAGCGCCTCTTCCATCGCCGAGTCGCCACCCCCGACCACGACGACGACCTTGTCGCGGAAGAAGGCGGCGTCACAGGTGGCGCAGTACGACACGCCGCGGCCCTGCAGCCGCTCTTCCGACGGAAGCCCGAGCTGGCGGGCTGTGGCGCCGGTGGCGATGATCACGGAGTCCGCCCGGTAGGTGTCGTTCCCCACGGAAACGGAGAGCGGGCGCGCCGTGAAGTCGACGCCCGTGACGTCGTCGGTGACGAACTCGGAGCCGAATCGCTCGGCCTGCCGGCGCAGGTCGTTCATGATCTCCGGGCCCATCACCCCGTCCGGATACCCGGGGTAGTTCTCGACGTCGCTGGTGATCATCAGCTGGCCGCCCCAGTTGAATCCCTCGATCACGAGCGGCGCGAGGTTCGCGCGCGCTGCGTAGAGCGCGGCGGTATAGCCGGCGGGCCCACCGCCGATGATGATCACGTTTCGCACGTCGTCAGGCACGGCAAGATCTCGCTTTCGTTTTCACAGTGGAGGACTGAGCTGCCACCAAGCCTATGGGAGCCTGGCGAAGGCCTACCAGTGCAAACGCGCAAGCAATGCGGTCTATGCCGCGTCGCCCGAGACCACTTCGAGCTCGAGGGCGGTGGGAAGCTCGAGCGCCCGCTGCGCAGATTCCGTCCGTGATGTGCCGGCAGCGTCGACGAGCTCGGCTGCCGTGAGCTGGCGGGCGCGTCGCTCCACCGGCTCGAGGTCGGGGGGCTCGATGCCGCCGATCCCGTGGCGCTCGAACTTGCGGGCCTGGGACATCACCTGCCGCTCGAGGGAGCCGACCGTCTCGTTGTAGACGGAGACCGCCTTGTCGAGGGCCTTGCCGAGCTTCGCCACGTGGGTGCCCATCGTCGACAGGCGCCGGTAGAGGTCGCGACCGAGGTCGCCGATCTCGCGGGCGTTCTCGGCCAGGGTCTCCTGCTGCCAGCCGTAGGCCACAGCACGCAGCAGGCCGATCAGGTTCGTGGGCGAGGCCACGATCACATTGCTGGCGAACGCCGCCTCGAGCAGCCCCGGGTCGTGGTCGAGGGCCACCCGGTAGAACGCCTCGTCCGGCAGGAACATCACGACGAAATCCGGCGTGTTCGCGAACTGGCGCCAGTACGCCTTCTGCCCGAGCTTTTGCGCGTGCTCGCGCACATGACGCGCGTGCTCGGCCCGGGCGATGCCGCGGGCCGGCTCGTCGAGGTCGTCCCGCATCGCGTCGAGGTACGCCGTGAGCGGCACCTTGGAGTCGATGACGACGCTCTTGCCGCCGGGCAGGCGGACGACGACGTCGGGTCGCAGCATCCGCCCCTCGTCCGAGGTCACGGTGTGCTGCTCGTCGAAGTCGCAGTACTCGAGCATCCCTGCCATCTCGATCACCCGCTTGAGCTGGATCTCGCCCCAGCGGCCCCGGACGTGGGGGGCGCGAAGCGCAGTCACGAGGTTCCCCGTCTCGGCGCGCAGCCGCTCCTGGTCGGCCCGCAGCAGCCGGACGCCTTCGTTGAGCGCGCCGTACGCCTCCTTGCGCGCCAGCTCCAGCGCACCCACCTGTGTCTCGACCTTGTCGAGCGACTGGCGGAGTGGCGCCACATACGCGTCGAGCTTGGTGTGTGCGAGCGAGAGGAACGCCTCCGAGCTCTGCTGCAGGGCGTCGCTCGACGCCTTCTGCACCGCGCTCGCGACACGGTCACCCAGCGCGCCGCGCTCCGCCTCGAGCGCGGCCTCGGTCGCCGCGAGCGTGCGCTCCATGCCGCGGACCTCGTCGCGCAGCCGGCCGGCTTCTCCCTCGTGAACCCGACCCCTGACCAGCAACGGTCGCAGGGCAAGCAGGGTGCCGAGCGCACCCACCACGAGACCGATGACGACGGCTGCGATGACCATGAGGGGTACCGAACGGTAGTTCGCCCACCGGACGGATCCCTCGTGGACTGCTATGGATTACCGGGATGGCACGCGCACCAAAGGCCGAGGACGACCTGATCACCCGCCTCGCCTCCCGTGGCGAGGAGGCGTTGCACCGCGTGGCCGAGCTCCCCGGTGGGTCGCGGGCGCTTCGCACGATCGCCGAGCTTCGGCTGCGCGTCGACGAGCTCACGAAGAAGGTGCGCGGCGTGGAGAAGCTCGAGGCGCGCCTCGCCGCGCTCGAGAAGAAGGTCGCCTCGCTCGAGCGCGCGCGAAAGAAGGACGCCGCAAGCCCGCGCACGTAGCCGCGAG
>JBJXGY010000090.1:0-53090 GCA_046160185.1 Gaiella sp.
TTCGGGGTAGCCGTCCTCGCAGCGGTCTTCGCCCACGTCGGTGGCTACGAGACCGGTGACACGTTCACCGACGGCTCCACCCGCGCGGTCTACGTCGGGGCAGGTGCCGTCGCTCTGGGCGCGATCGCGGCGTTCGCGATGGGCCGCACGCGGCGCACCGCTCCCACGGGCGCAGCCCAGCCCGCGCGCGAGCTCTCGCTCGACGCGGTGTAGGCGCAATCCATGGGGTCAGACCCCTCGACCGGCAGCGAAGGAGTGGCTCGCTGCCTTCGTGGGGTCAGACCCCCGGCTGCCCACCTTCGCTCGCTTGCCCACCTCGGCTGACCACCTTCGCTCGCACGCGAATCGTCTAGCGTCTCCCGCATGGCCCACCACGAGCCGCCGGACGCCTCGCTTGCCCCCCGCTACACGGGGATCAAGACCTTCGCACGGTGCCCCTATGTGCCGGACGAGCTCGACAGGGTCGATCTGGCGGTCGTCGGTGTGCCCTTCGACACCGCGACGAGCATGCGGCCCGGCCCACGCTTCGGGCCCGAAGCGATCCGCTCCGTCTCCGTCATGCTTCGGCCGTACAACCCGGCTCAGCAGACCCAGGTCTTCGGCGAGCTGTCCGTCGTCGATCGCGGGGACGTCCAGGTCACCCCCGGCAACGCGGAGAAGACGACCGCGCAGATCGCGGCGGCGCTCGAGCCCGTGGTGCGCGCCGGGGTGCGCACGCTCGCGCTCGGCGGTGACCATTCGATCGTCCTGGGCGAGCTGCGGGCGCACGCCGCCGTGCACGGTCCGCTCGGCCTCGTCCTGCTCGACGCCCACGCCGATCTCTGGGACCAGTACTACGGCGAGCGCTACTTCCACGGGACGCCCTTCCTGCGTGCGCTGGAGGAGGGACTGCTCGATCCGTCCCGCTCGTTCCTCGCCGGCATGCGTGGCTCGCTCTACGGCCCTGGCGACGTGGGCCTGCCCGCGAGTCACGGCTTCGAGACGATCGACACCGACGAGCTCGTTTCCCTCATACCCGCGGAGTACGGCGCCCGCGTCCGCGCCCGGGTCGGCACGGGACCGCTCTTTTTCTCGTTCGACATCGACGTGCTCGACCCCGCCTTCGCCCCCGGCACCGGGACGCCCGAGGCGGGTGGGCTCTCCACCCGCGAGGCGCTCCGCTTCGTCCGCGCCCTCGCCGGGCTCGACTTCACCGGCTTCGACGTGGTCGAGGTGAGCCCGCCGTACGACGGGCCCGGTCAGCCGACGGCCGTCGCTGCCGCGAACGTCGCCTACGAGATGCTTACGCTCGCGGCGATCGCCCGCCGCCCAGGCTGAGCCTGAATCCACCGATCTGCGCGGGCGGTTGCGTCCGTCTCGGCTCGCCAGACCGCTTCCCGCCCGGGTTTCGGCCCCTTGCGGGCCTGCGCCCGGCTGGTGCGCTCCGCGCCGCGTCCTGGCGGCCCAGCCGCACGCCCCGCGGTCACGCATGTCGCTGGATCCAGGCTGAGGTACGCTCAAAGGCTTGATGAGCGGCCCCGAGACGACGATCGCGCCTGTGGCCGCGAGCGACCAGCAGGGCACGCCCGAGCTCAGCATCGTCGTCACGCTCTTCAACGAGGTGGCTACCCTCGACGCGCTGATCGACCGCACTGTCGCCACGCTCGAGACCACCGGCCGCGCCTGGGAGATCCTGCTCGTCGACGACGGCTCACGCGACGGCACGTTCGCCGCCGCCGAGCGGATCCACGCCGGCGAGCCGCGCGTGCGCGGCGTCCGCCTCAAGCGCAACTTCGGCCAGCATCCGGCCATGCATGCCGGGCTCACCCGCGCCCGCGGCCGGATCGTGATCACCATGGACGGCGACCTGCAGAACCCGCCCGAAGACATCCCCCGGCTGCTCGATGCGATCGACGCCGGCTACGACGTCGCGTCCGGCCGCCGCGCCGCGCGGCATGACTCCTGGGGCCGCACGCTGCCGAGCCGGCTCATCAACGGCATGCTCCGGCGCTTCACCGGGGTCTCGATCTCCGACTTCGGATGCGCCTTCAATGCCTACCGGCGTGAAGCGATCGAGCCGATGCTCGGCTCGATCGGGCGGCAGAAGTTCACGAAGGCGCTCGTCCTCTCCGGCGGCGCCACCGTGGTCGAGGTCGATGTCGGACACGCGCCGCGGCAGGGCGACTCGCGCTACTCGCCCCTGCGGCTGACCCGCGTCGCCCTGCACGTGCTCGCGGGCTTCTGGCCACAGCCGATCCAGTGGGCCGGCGTCCTGCTCGGGACGCTCTGCTCACTCGCCGCCGTCGTGCTCCTCGTATACGGCGCCGTCTATTGGGGTCTCGAAGGAGACTTCCCCGGGCCGCTCTTGCTGGGCGGGCTGGTGGTGGCCGTGCTCGGCGTACAGGGCTTCATCCTCGCGCTCGTCGGCGAGCACCTCGGCCGGATCCAACGGGAGGTTGAAGGGCGGCCGCTGTATACGATCGACCGCGAGCTATGAGCAGTTCCAAGCGCATTCTCGTCACCGGTGGCGCCGGGTTCATCCCCTCCAATCTCATCCGCCACCTGCTCGAGCACACCGACCACGAGGTCGTGTCGGTCGACGCGCTCACCTACGCCGGCAATCTCGAGAACCTGGCCGACGTGCTCGGTCATCCACGGCTCACGTTCACCCACGGCGACATCCGCGACGCGAAGCTCGTGCAGCAGGTGGTCTCGGAGGTGGACGTGATCGTCAACGCCGCTGCCGAGTCGCACGTCGAGAAGTCGATCCTCGACGGTGCCTCCGAGTTCGTGACCACCAACGTCGAGGGGACCCAGATCCTCCTCGACGCCGTCCGCGAGACGCCGGTCGAGCGGTTCATCCTCATCTCCTCCAGCGAGGTGTACGGCACCGCCGAAGCAGCGCCCATGGACGAGAGCCACCCGTTGAATCCGCGCAGTCCCTACGCCGCCACCAAGGCCGGCGGCGACAGGCTCGCGTACAGCTACTGGGTGACGTACGGGACACCCGTCGTGATCGTGCGGCCGTTCAACAACTACGGCCCCCGCCAGCATCCCGAGAAGGTCATCCCGCGCTTCATCACGCAAGCCCTGGAGGGTGCGGCGCTCACCATCCACGGGGACGGGCACGCAAGCCGCGACTGGCTCTACGTGGACGACGATGCCGAAGCGATCGAGGCGCTGATCGCGGCTCCGCTCGCGTCGGTGGCCGGTGAGGTGGTGAACGTCGCCACGGGGATCGATGTCTCGGTGGAGGAGATCGCCGACCGCGTGCTCGACACCGTCGGCAACGCGCGCGCGACCAAGGTGCACGTCGAAGAGCGGCCCGGGCAGGTCGACCGCCACATCGGCTCGACGGACAAGCTGGAGCGGCTGACCGGGTGGCGGGCGCAGACGGACCTCGCGACGGGACTCGAGCGCACGGTGGAGTGGTACCGCGCGAACGAAGCGTGGTGGCGCTCGCTCGCGCCGGGATCTGTCGAGCCGGCCTCCGTCGAGGGGTGACCCACGCGCGGGGTGCTCATTTCAGAATGAAGCCTTGGTGTCACCAGGACGTGCTGTGCACGCACGCTGCGGCGTCCTCAGTCGCGCCAATACGAGAGATGAGGGGTTGGTACCAGGCTTAAGCCTGGTATCAACACTGTGTCCCACGCTCCCTGCGTCCTTGCATCGCACGCACCCATCACGCCCTGGCGACGAAGCGTCATCCTGAAATGAGTTCCCCGCGCTTGCTCGTCCTGGGGGCGGGCCCGGCGCAGCTCGGCCTGTTGGAGGCGGCCCGCGCGCGCGGCGATCTCCATGTGATCGCCGCCGACCGCGACGCTGCCGCGATCGGCTTCCCGCTCGCCGACGAGCGGGCCGTGATCTCGACCGAGGACGAGCAGGCGATCGAGCGGTTGGCCCGCGCTCGACACGTGGCGGGGATCGTCTCACCCGGTGCGGACTGGCCCGTCGGGATAGCCGCTCGTACGTGCGAGAAGCTGGGGCTGCCGCATCCGATCAGCGCCGCGACGGGCACGATTGCGACGACGAAGACGCGACAGCGCGAGTGCTTCGCGGCCGCCGGCGTGCCGCACGCCGCGACCGTCGATCCTGCACAGCCGACCTTCCCCTGCGTCGTCAAGGCGCCCGACAGGCAGGGGCAGCGCGGCCTCGCTCTCGTTCGCGATCCCGCCGAGCTCGAAGCTGCTCTCGCCCAGGCCCGCGCGGAGTCGCGCGGAGGGGCGGTGCTCGTGGAGGAGCTGATCGAGGGGCCCGAGCTCACCGCCAACGGCGTGTTCCGCGACGGTGTCTTCTTCCCGCTGACGCTGACCGACCGCATGCTGGCGGATCCGCCCGCGTTCGGCGTTGCCCTCGCACATGTCTGGCGGGCGTCGGCACCCGTCGAAGGAGCGTTCGACGTCGCTGCCGCGGCGTGCAGCGCGATCGGGATCGAGCAGGGCCCTGTGTACGTCCAGCTTCGGGTGGCGGCCGACGGCCCACGCGTGATGGAGGTCGCCGCCCGTCTCGGTGGCGGGCACGACGCAGAGCTGTGCGAGGTGGCGATGGGTGTCGATCTCGCCGCCACGGCGATCGCGTTCGCGCTCGGCGAGCGGCTGTCCCCGGTGGCGTTGCTGCCCGTGCCTGGTCTCGTCGGAGGCGCGTGCGTGCGCTTCCTCGTGCCGCCGGAGGGCACACTGGTACGCGTCGACGGCGCCGAAGAGGCGCTCGCCCTGCCGGGTGTGCGGGCGGTTCGGATCTACCGGCAGCCGGGTCACGTGTTCGGGCCGTTCCGGCGCGGCGCCGACCGCGCCGGTGCCGTGCTCGCCGCCGGCGCGACGCGAGAGGAGGCGCTCGCCCGCGCCGCCGACGCCGCCGACGCCGTACGCTTCGTCGTCGCATGACCGACCTCACGACCCGCGCGCCGCGCACCACGCGCCTCGGCTTCCAGCCGCCCGCGCTCGACGAGCAGGAGGTCGAGGCCGTCGCGGAGACGCTGCGCTCCGGCTGGCTGACCACGGGGCCGCGGGCCGCGCTACTGGAGGAGAGGATGGCCGCCTATCTCGAGGCGCCGCACGCGGTTGCGCTCGCGTCGGGGACGGCCGCGTTGCACCTGGCGTTGCTTGCGCTCGGCGTCGGCCCGGGCGACGAGGTGATCACCACGCCCATCACCTGGCCGGCCACGGCGAATGTGATCGAGCACTGCGGCGCCACGCCGGTCTTCTGCGACGTCCGCGACGGCGACCTCAACCTCGACCCCGACCTCGTGGCGCCGCTGGTCACGGCCCGCACACGGGCGATCATGCCGGTCGACCTCGCCGGCCAGCCGGCAGACCTCGACCCGCTGCTCGCGCACGGATTGCCGGTGGTCGAGGATGCCGCGCATGCGACCGAGGCCACCTACCGCGGTCGCAAGGTGGGCGGCATCGCGGACGTCACCTGCTTCTCGCTCTACGCCACGAAGAATCTCGCCGCCGGAGAGGGAGGGATCCTCGCCACCCGCCATGTCCACGTCGCCGACGCGGTTCGCAACATGCGCCTCACGCGGCGCGGCGACGGCTCCCTCTACGACCAGGTGACCCCGGGCTTCAAGGCCAACCTTTCCGACGTGCTCGCCGCGATCGCGCTCGTGCAGCTCGACAAGATCGACCGGCATGCGGAGATCCGGAAGCGCCAGTTCGCACTCTACGACCAGGGTCTCGCCGGCCTCCCGGGGATTCACCCGCTGGCCCGCGACCCGCGCGACGGCCATGCACGGCACCTGTACGTGGTCCGCATCGACGCTCAGGAGGCCGGAGGCACCCGCGACCGGTACCAGCGTCTGCTGGGGGAGGAGAACATCGCCACCTCCATCCATTTCCTTCCCGTGCACCGGCTCACCTGGTTCCGCGAGCGCTACCCTCGACAGCCAGCGCTCCCGGTCGCCGAGCAGGCAGGCGACGAGGTGCTCTCGCTCCCGCTCTCGCCGGCGCATTCCGACGACGACATTCTGGACGCGGTGGCGGCGGTTCAGCGCGTCCACGCGCGGCTCTCCGGATGAGGCGCACGCTCCGCATCGCCGGCACGCTCGTCCTCACCGGCCTCGCTCTCGGCTACATCCTCTGGCAGATCGACGTCGGCAAGACGCTCGACACGCTCGCGGATGCAAGCCTCCCCTGGTTCCTGCTCGCAGTCGCGATCATGCTCGGCACCGTGCCGCTGATGGCGCTTCGGTGGAAGTGGCTGCTCGCGGCGCAGGGCGTCCACGACTCGCTGCCCTGGCTGACCCGCGCTTACCTGGTCTCCTACGCCGCGGGCCAGGTGCTGCCGACATCCATCGGCGGAGACGCCGTTCGCATCGTGGAGGCAACCCGCCGTCACGGCGGGCGCGCCGGCGACCAGACGGCGATCGTGCTGCTGGAGCGGGCACTGGGCGGCGCAGCCACGCTCCTGCTCGGCGCGATCGGGTTCGTGCTCGCAATCGGCCGCTACGACGTGAGTGCGTACATCTGGATCGAAGGCGCCTTCGTGCTCGGGGCGGTCGTGCTCGGCATCGTCTTCTTCGCGCGGTCGGCGCGACCTGTGCTCGCACTCGTCCGGCCCTTGCTCACCCGCCTGCGGCTCGAGCGTCCGCTGCGCGCGTTCTACGACGGGGTTCACCACTTCCGAGGCCATCCGAAGGTGCTGCTCGGCGCCTTCGCCTACACGACGGCGCTGCAGGCGGTGCGTGTGCTCGCGATCTGGGCCGCTGCACGCGCGGTCGGCATCGAGCTCGGGCCACGCATCTACTACGTGATGGGCCCGCTGTTCTTCCTGGTGCTGCTGGTGCCGTTCACGCTCAACGGGATTGCCGTGCGCGAGGCGTTCTTCATCAGCTTCCTCGGCTCCGTGGGGGTAAGCGAGAATGCCGCGTTCGCCGCCGGGTTCGTCTTCTTCCTCGTCACCGTCGCCGTTGCCCTGCCGGGCTGGGGCCTGATCGCCAAGGACGGGCTCGGAGGCAGCCGCCGCCGCACCGTCGAGCCATGACCGGCAGGGTCGCAGCGATCGTCGTCACGTACGAGGGGCTCCCGTGGATCGAGCAGTGCCTCGCTAGCCTCGACGGCGTACCCACCGTCGTCGTCGATCACGGCTCGACCGACGGGACGCCGACGGTGGTGCGATCGAGATTCCCGGCCGTGCGGGTGGTGGAGCAGGAGAACCTAGGCCTCGCCGCCGGCTGGAACCGAGGGCTCGCCGAGTCCAGCGAAGAGCTCGTCGCCGTCCTCAACTCGGACGCCTGGCTGCAGCCGGGCTCGCTCGCGGCGCTTGTCGCGTGCGCAGACCGCCACCCGCAGGCGGGGCTCATCTGCCCCAGGCTGCTCAACACCGACGGCACGCTGCAACCGTCGGTGCGCGGGTTCCCGACCCTGTGGCGCGTGGCGACCGAGTACCTCTTCCTGCGCAAGCTGAGCCGTCGCTCACAGCTCTGGAACGGGTACTACGCCGCTGGGTTCGACCATGCGAGCGAGCGCGCCGTGGAGTGGTCGATGGGGGCCTGCTTCCTGCTGCGCCGTCGCTCCTTCGAGGCGGTCGGTCCGTTCGACGAGCGCTTCTTCCTCTTCTCCGAGGAGACCGACTGGGCCTGGCGGGCTCGTGAGGCAGGCTGGCAGGTGGTGTTCACGCCGTCCGCCACCGCGATCCACGTGGGCGGGGCAAGCCACGGAGGAGCCCTCTTCCGCGAGAACGTGCGCGGCCAGCTGCGGTTCTTCGCGAAGCACCGGGGCCTGCGGTCGGCCCGGCGTCTGCGCCGTCTCTTGATCGTCTCGCTGCGGCTGCGTGGGCTGGCCTTCCGTGGGGCGAGAGGCAAGCAGTACCGCGACGTCGCCCGCTGGCTCGCCGTGACATCCATCGACGAGGCGCTCGGCTAGTGCGGCGTCTCACAACGATCCACAGGGAATAATCGTCGTTGTGAGCCGCCGCACCAGATGCTTGCTGCACGTTGTCGGCCGCCATACGGCCGACAACGTGATCCTGAAGAGGGCGCACTCCCTCACCGAGCTTCCGGTGGCACATTGCGAGATGGCGCACTAGGCGGGCCTCGTGGGAGACGTCTGGCTGTACCTCCGGCTGCTCGCCGCCTTCGCGGTGGTGCTGGCACCGGGCTTCGTCCTCGCGCGCGCCCTGGGCCTCCGGGGGCTCGCGGCCGGGTTGAGCTGGGCACTGGCGATCGTCTTCGCCGCGCTGGCGCTCACGTTCGTGCTGTCCGCGTCGCTCCTCGTGACCCTGGCGATCGTGATCGGGCTCGGCCTGGCGGCGGTGCCGTACGCGTTCGGCGCAGCCCTCGACGTCGAGCCGTTCCGGGCGGGCCGGATCGCCGTGGCCGCCGGAGTGCTGCTTGGGATCGCGCTGTGGGGAATCGCGGGCGAGATCGGAGGCGACGGGCTGTTTCATCTCGCCCGAGCGCGCAAGCTCGTGGAGTTCGGCGACCTCTCGCTCCATGCGCTCGACGAGTTCCCGGACGGCGACCTGCATCCTGGGTACGCGTTCCCGCTATGGCACGGCGTGCTCGCGCTGGTCGCAAAGATCGCCGGCACCGACCCCTCGAACGTGGTGTTGCACGGGCCGTCTGCGCTCGCACCGCTCGCGCTCGGCGCCTGGGCGGAAGCCGGGTACGCGGTGTTCAAGCGCCGCCGGCAGGCACTCGCCGTTGCGTTCGTCGCGATGCTCCTCGTCGCGTTCGCGCCCGGACACGGCGGTGCGTACACGGCGCTCGCCTTACCGGCAACCGTGTCGCGGCAGCTGCTCGTACCGGTCTTGCTCGTGGCCGGTTTCGCGGCGTGGCAGGCACCGCGCGTGGCCACGCTCGCAACGGCTGCAGTGGCCTCGCTGGCGCTCGCTGTCGTTCACCCGACGTACCTGCTGTTCGTCTGGGCCGTGCTCGTCGGGACGGTCGCCTGTCGCTTCCTGTGGGCTCGGCTCGAGGTGCGTCGCGGTGCGCTGATGCTCGCGGCGCTGATCGTCCCGGCGGGTCTCTTCTTCCTCTGGCTGCGGCCTCATATCTCGGCCACGGTGTCGGTTTCGCCGGACGAGCGGGAGTGTGTCCGCAGCTTCGCGCAGTACGAAGGGCAACTCCGCGTATCGAGCTGCGACAGCTTCAGCGTGATCCCGGAGCTGTTCGGCCGCTCGGGATCGATCAGCGTCGCGGCGCTTCTGCTGGCCCCGCTCGCGGTGTTCGCGGCGCGGCGGCGCTGGGCGGCCCTTGTCGTGGGAGGAGGACTCGCGGTGTTCGCGCTCACCCTGCTGCCGTTTCTCTTCACTCCTCTCTCCGACGCGGTGTCGATCTCACAGTCCCGCCGGCTCGTCGGCTTCTTCCCGTTTGCCTTCGCACTCGTGGGCGGCCTTGCGCTCCTCGTCTCGCGCTTCCCGCGCGGGGTGCTGCCCGTCGCGCTCGGCGCCGGCATCGCGCTTCAGCTCCTCGCACCCGGGGACTTCTCCGGCCCGATCACCGACGGGGGCCCCGGCTGGGTGACGTGGGTCTCGTTCGCCGGGCTCGCGGTTGCCTTGCTGGCTGGGATCGTCGGTCGCCGCTCGCCCTCGCACGAGCGGACCGCCGCCCTGGCCACCGCGCTGTTTGCGTTGCCCGTGCTTGTGCACGGAGCGGCGAACTGGTCGGTGAGCGGTACGCGGCCGGCCAGCTTTCTCACACCCGGCGTGGTGGAGGAGGTACGGCAGCGAGTACCCGACGGAGGCATCGTCTACGCCGATCTGGAGACGAGCTACCGGCTGGCAGCTTTCGCGCCGGTCAAGATCTGCGTGGCGCCGCCCGCCCACGTGGCCGACACGGTGCGCAACCGGCCTCGCGCCCGCGCCCGCCAGTTCCTGCGCTTCGTGCGCACCGGCGACCTCGGCATCCCGCGGCGCTGCGGCGCCGCCTGGATCGTGATCGACGAGCAGCGGTTCAAGATCGACCCGGGCGTGGAGCGGGTCTACCGCGACGGTCGGTTCGCGCTGTACCGCTTGACCGGCTGAGGCGGGAGGCCGACGGCTGAGGCCGCTCGTATCCTGAGCAGATGCCATCTGACCCCTCCCCCGCCCTCGGCGGCAGACGACAGATGAAGGCGTTCCGCACGGCGGTGATCGTCGTCTGTGTCGGAGCGCTCGTCGCAACAGTCGCGGCTCTGGGCAAGGCCCTCATCGACCTCGATAGCCGCTCGACCGCGAACGCCGCCCTGGACTACGCCGACCGGCACATCGCCGGCGGCAACGGCGTCGTCGGGAGGCAAGCCCTGGCCTATCAGGCGCGTGCCTGGATCCCCGAAGCGGACACGTACGTGGTGGTCGTGGGATCCGAACTCGGGGGCGTGAGCGAGCTGACGCCGCTCTACGCAGCCGACTTCCTCCGGTACTTCCTCTTCCCACGGCGTCAGGACGCCGACGCGCGGTGGGTCATCTGCTACGGCTGTGTGCGATCGCAGCTGAAGCGACCGTCCGAGGTCATTTTCGACGCCGGGGACGGCATGTCCCTGCAGCGGCTGCGATGACGATCGGTGCGATTCTCGGTCTGCTGGCAGTCAACCTGGCGCTCGTCGGGGTGGGTCTGGGTCTCGTGTACGCGCTTCGACCGCTCGGCTCGCGCCGGGACATCCTGCGATTCGCGGGACTCGGGTATCTCCTTGCCATCGGCGCGAACGGTGTCGTGCTGACAGCCGAGCTCGTCGTCGGCATCCCGGTTCGCGTACCGACGATGGTGCTGACCTCGCTTGGCATCGGGCTGGCGGGAGTAGCGGTCGGGCGGGCCAGGGGACATGCGGCGCCGGCTCTGCGGCGGCCGTTGCGCGTGCCGCCCGTCGCCGTCATCACCGCCGGTGCGGTTGCGGTGGTCGTCGTGTATCTCGAGGCGCTGTTCCGAGCGGCGAGGCTCACCGGTCTCGTGGAATGGGACGGCTGGGCTTTCTGGGTCCCGAAGGCGCTCACCATCCATCGGTACGGCGGACTCGAGGACTCGTGGTTCCTGCTCCTGCCGGGACCGTCGTACCCACCCGTCGTACCCCTGCTCGAAGCGGCGTCGTTTCATGCGATGGGTGGCATCGATCCCGTCACGCTGCACGTCCAGTTCTGGTGTCTGCAGGCCGGCTTTCTCTGGTTCCTGGGCGGTGTTCTGGCCGGAAGGGTAAGGGGCGTGGTGCTCGTTCCGTCCCTCGTCGCCGTCGTCGTGATGCCCGATCTCGTGCGTCGTGCGCTCGACGCTCAGGCCGACCTGCTCGTGGGATACCTGCTTGCCGCCGCAGCCGTGATCGTGCTGCTCTGGCTGGAGCGCAGCGAGGCGTGGCAGCTTCCCGCCGCTACGGTGTTGCTCGCAGGCGCGATGCTCACGAAGCGCGAAGGGCTGCTGGTCGCTGCGTGCGTTCTCGTGGCGGCCGCGGTTGCAACGGTACGGGAGCGGCGGGCGCGCTGGCCCCGCCTTGCCGTTGTCGGGGTCATCGCCTTCGTGCTTTCGCTTCCCTGGCGCATCTGGTTCATGAGCAAGGGCCTTCCGGGAGATTCCCCCGAAGCCGGGCTGTTCGGGTTCCTGACGGATCTCGACCGCGGGTTCGGCTCGTTCCGGCTGTCCCTGGAGACGCACTTCCTCCCGGGGCTATGGTGGGCGACCCCATTCCTCCTGGTTACCGCGGCGGCGCTCGCCTGGCTCGCCGGTCGCCGCCGGCTGGCCGTGTACGCCGCCGGCGTCTTCGCGCTGTGCATCCTCGCGGCCACGTGGGTCGTCTGGTCGATCCCCGAGCTGCCGATCACCCGCGAGGGCGGCGTGAACCCGATCATCCGCCTGGTCGGCTCGTCCGCGCTGCTCGCAGCATCGCTCACACCTCTCCTGCTCGACCGCGTGCTGACCGCCTGCGGCTGGGTCCCGGGCGCGCTGGTGCGCCAGCGTCTTTCTCCGCTGGTCGCGGCGGCTGTCGTCGCCGTGCCGGCGATCTCCTTCCCCGCCGCCGCGCTGCTGGACGGGGGCGCCCACTTCCCTTCGGTTGTGGAGTGCCGTCCGGCGGCACGCGACGGCGAGCCGATCCGCGCGGTCTTCGGGCGATTCGAGCGCGCGCACGACGCAGAGGCCCTTCTCGCGCGTGTGCGAGAGGTCGGGTACGCGTCGGCGCGCGCCGAGCCGGACGGCTGCGGGCTCGTCCGGGTCGGAGTGCACGGCGTGACCTCGCTCGAAGGCGGCCGCGACCTGCAGCGTGAGGCCCGAACGGTGGGTCTCGAGCCGCGGCTCGAGGCCGACAGCTGACGCGCACCGGCTACCGTGCTCCCATGGCCACGTTTCGCTACGTCGTCGCCGACGTCTTCACCGATACGCCGCTCGCCGGCAACCAGCTGGCGGTGTTCACAGACGCGCGGGGCCTCGACTCGTCTCTCATGCAGGCACTTGCGCTCGAGATCGGTTTTTCGGAGACCGTCTTCGTGCTCCCGGCCGAGGACGGGGGGCACGCGCGCATCCGGATCTTCACGCCGAGCTCGGAGCTGCCCTTCGCCGGGCATCCGACGCTGGGCGCGGCGTTCGTGCTGGGTGCGCCGATGCAACTGGGCGTGATCGAGCTCGAGACCGGTCGCGGCATCGTGCCCGTCGTGCTCGAGCGAGACGAGTCGGGAAGGATCGTCTTCGGACGGATGACGCAACCCGTGCCCACAGTCGCGTCCGTCGAGGATACGGTCGCGCTCTTCGCGGCCCTCGGGGTGAACCGATCCGAGCTCCCGGTCGAGGTCTACGACAACGGAGTGACCCATCTCTTCGTCGCGCTGCCGAGCATGGCCGCCGTGGGCGCGCTCGCACCGGACATCGCCGGCCTCGAAGCCCTCGGCGTGACCGGGGTCAACTGCTTCGCGGGTGCGGGCCTGCGCTGGAAGACCCGCATGTTCTCGGCAATCCCGGGGATCGGCGGCGAGGACGCCGCGACCGGTTCGGCGGCCGGCCCCCTCGCCTGCCACCTGGCGCGCCACGGGTGGATCGACTGGGGCGAGGAGATCGAGATCAGCCAGGGCTCTGAGATCGGACGACCCTCGACGCTCTACGCGCGTGCAGAGGGTGGCGGCGGCCTCATCGACGGTGTCGAGGTCGGGGGGAGCGCGGTCGTCGTGGCGCGCGGGGAGTTCAGGCTGTAGGGCGATGGGTAGTGGGGGTGGTGGGGTGCCTGGCTGTCAGTCAGACACCACGCCACGCCCCACAGTCGCGTCCGCTCAGCCGACGAGCTGCTTGAGCAGACCCTCCAGGCGGGAATCGACCACGTCGTCTTCGGGCTCCTGGCCGTCAGGGGTGAGGTGGTCGATTGTCGCCGGCAGTACTTCGGACAGCACCTCGGCCGCTTCCTGCTCGGAGACGCCGAGCCTCTGCGCGATCTCGGCGACCTGATCGGGGCCGAGCGCGGCGGCGACCTCGTCGGGGTGGGCGTACTGGTTCGCACCCGTCGAGACCCAGGAGTCGGCCTGGGAGGAGAGGCCGTTCGCGCGCATCCCCTTCATCACCTTGCCGAGCCCGCCACCGGCGAGCATGCCGATCAGCATCGGCAGCAACGCCTTCATGATCCCGGCCATCGGGCTGGCGCCGCCGCCGCCGAGGCTCCCACCACCCCCGCCAAGGCCACCCTTGAGGATCTGACCGAAGATGCCACCGAGGCCTCCCTGACCGCCGCCGCCGCCACCGAGCATCCCGCCCAGGATGTCGCCCAGGCCGCCGCCACCACCCCCGCGACGTGCGTCGCTCAGGATGTCGCCGAGACCGCCGCCACCTCCGCCCTGCTGGATGCCCTTGAGAAGATCGTCGAGTCCAGCCATGCCGTATGTTGCCTCCTGGTCGTGAGTTGCGCCGAGTCTAGACAGACGGCGAGTCTGGACGTGCAGGCCTCCCTGTTACTCTCAGCTTCGGATGCGAGTCTCAACGCTGGCGGCCGGATTCGCCTTTGCCGCCGCTGCCAGCCTTGCTTCGGGCTGCTCGTCGAGTCCCTCGGGGTGCTTCGACGGCCACGACGTCGCCCAGCTCGCGGTCGCCGATCAGCCTCAGGCCTTGATGGATGAGGTCTTCGATCCAGGGCCGGTGGTGAATCTCGCCGACCCGAACTATCCCTCCGGGAGGGTCGTCGTCCTCCGCGTGGCGACCGTGGACTGGCCGGTCAATCCGAGCATGACGAAGGCATACGTCGAGCAGATCCTCTTCGGCTCGACCAGCGGCCAGAAGAGCATTCGCGGCTACTTCGAGGCCAACTCCTGGGGGCAATTTCAGGTCTCGAAAGGCGCGGTCCCCGGATGGGTGAACCTCGATGCGGCGTTGGCAGGCTACTTGCTTGCCGGCGGGATCGAGGGCGGCGCGCAGTTTCTCACGGACATCTTGGTAAACGCGGGCGTGGACTGGGGCGCACTCGACGCCGACCGGGACGACACCATCGACGTTGACGAGGCACAACTCGTTCTCCTCATCCCGAACGGACCGGTGCCCGGCGCTTACAGCCAGTTCGCGAGTGTCCGACGGGTCGAGCCCGGGATCGCGGGGATCGTCCCAACGCCGGCCGGGCTGTTCAGGTTTCCCTTGCGACCGGTGGTCACCTTCAGCGTGAAGCCCGGCTCTGACCCGGATCGAGCGACGAACCCGATCCGGTCCTTGCCCGCGCTCGCGCACGAGCTCGCGCACGCGTTCTTCCGCCTGCCCGACCGCTACGGCAACAACAGCGGCTACCTGTCCGGGACTGGCGCCTTCGACATGATGGCCAGCAGCAACACCTGGGTTCATCTCCCGATGCCCGACAAGGTAGCGATCGGGTGGATCACGCCGAAGGTCGTTCGAGCCCAGCTCGGCGAATGCCTGGCCTTCGGAGCCTCCGAAGCCGAGCCTGACGCGCTGATCCTCGTTCCAGCGGACGCGTTCGCTGCCGATCCGCTCGAGTTCTGGGTGGTGGAGCACCGGGCGAAGACATTCGATCCCGGGGGCTACGACGACGGCCTGCCGTCTGACGGCCTCGCGGTGTGGTACGTGAGCTCGGGCCAGCATCCGGCCGACGCCGGTCATGACGAGCTACGGCTGGTCGATGCGTCGAGTCCGGATCAGGATCCCGATCTCTACGCGAACCCGGCTGCCGGCGCGCTGTTCCAGCCGGCAGGCGCGAAGCGCTGGCTCTTCGGGCGCACCGGCGACGTTGTCTTCCTCACGTTCAGCCGCGTCTCGAAGCCCTTCCTCGAGGAGAGCGGCCCCGTGATGCTGGCTGAGTTCTGACGCAGTGCCTGCGCGCCGTTCGACCAGGCCGCCCTCGAGGGCTCCCTCACCACCCAGGTACTTCGCACCCGCCCGCTCGGCCCCGCCTCCCATGCGCTCTCGTGGGCCCTCGATGCTGCGGCGCGAGTCGCGTCCACGCCTGGGCGGATCGCCGGCTTGCCTGGGCGGTCAGCCGCTGCGCCAGCGCAGGCCGGTGATCCCGGGAAGCTCGGTCTCGAGGGACCTCCAGAAGCGGCCACCGTCCAGCGACACGAACAGGCGGTGTTCCGAGGCGTACGCGACGTGGTCGGGATGGTCAGGCGAGATCGCGACCGCAGTTCCCGACGGCAGGCCGTTCCCGGTCTCACGCCACGTCGTCCCGGCGTCGTCGGAGATGACGAGCGGCGGGCGGCGATCGACGACCGCCACGATTCGAGCACCCACACGGTCGCCGTCGACGACCAGCGGCAGACCCAGCTCGAGCCTCGGGCGCGGCTCGAGCTCTTCGAGCACCGCGTCCACCACCGATTCGTCCTCGAGGTCGACCTCGACGACGCCGAACGCGCAGGCGACGTGCAGGGACGGCGCGGCCAGGCTCACAGCCCGGCGAGCTTCCTCAGCACGTAGGGGAGGATCCCGCCGTGGCGCACGTACTCACGCTCACGCGGGGTGTCGAGGCGCACGGTCACAGGGAACTCCACGCCGTCGGCGCGCACGGTCGCCTGCCGCGCCTCGCCGTTCGCGAGACCGACGACATCGAATGACTCGCGACCCGTGAGCCCGAGCGACTCGCGGCTCTCTCCTGGCAGGAACTGGAGCGGGACGATCCCCATCATCAGCAGGTTGGAGCGGTGGATGCGCTCGTAGCTCTCCGCGATCACGGCACGCACGCCCAGCAGGCTCGGTCCTTTCGCCGCCCAGTCCCGCGACGAGCCCGACCCGTACTCCTTGCCGGCCAGCACGATCGTCGGCACGCCTTCTGCGAGGTAGCGCTCGGACGCGTCGAAGATCGTCATCTCTGCACCAGAGGGTTGGTGAGCCGTCCAGGTCCCCTCGGACCCCGGCACGAGCTGGTTTCTCAGCCGCACGTTGGCGAAGGTGCCGCGCACCATGACTTCGTGGTTGCCGCGCCGGGACCCGTACGAGTTGAAGTCGGCTCGCTCGACGCCGTGATCGGTGAGATACGTCCCTGCGGGCGAGTCGGTCTTGATCGACCCGGCCGGTGAGATGTGGTCGGTGGTGACGGAGTCGCCGACGGCGACGAGACAGCGCGCCCCGTGGATGTCGTCCACGGTGCCGGGACTGGCCGCCATGCCCTCGAAGTACGGCGGGTGGCGGACATAGGTCGACGCTGGATCCCAGTCGTACAACTCACCGCCAGGCGCCGGCAGGGCTCTCCACGCCTCGTCGCCCGCGTACACGTCCGCATACCCGTCCGCGAACATGTCGCGGCCGATCGCGTTCTCCATCGTCGCCTGCACTTCCTGCGGCGACGGCCAGAGATCCGAGAGATACACGGGGTCGCCGTTCGGATCGTCTGCCAGGGGCTCGGTAACGAGATCGACGTCCATCCGCCCGGCGAGCGCGTAGGCGACCACGAGTGGGGGTGACGCCAGGTAGTTCGCCTTCACCTCGGCGTGGACGCGCGCCTCGAAGTTCCGGTTCCCGGACAGCACCGCCGCCACCACGAGGTCGCCGTCGCGGACGGCCTGTGAGATCACCTCGGGCAGCGGCCCCGAGTTCCCGATACAGGTCGTGCACCCATAGCCGACGGTGTGGAAGCCGAGCGCCTCGAGGTACGGGGTGAGCCCTGCGCGCTCGTAGTACTCGGTGACCACCCGCGATCCCGGCGCCAGGCTCGTCTTCACCCACGGCCGGCGGGTCAGGCCCCGCGCCACGGCGTTTCTGGCGAGCAGCCCGGCGCCGATCATCACCGCGGGGTTGGAGGTGTTCGTGCAGGAGGTGATGGCCGCGATCACGACCGAGCCGTGGTCGAGCGTCACCGTCTCGCCGTCGAGCGAGACCTCGACGCCCGTTGCGACGGTCGCCCCGCCGCCGGCCGGCTCCACGCCGAACGTCGGGAGCGCCTCGGCTAACGCCTGCTTGGCCTCGCGCAGCGGGATCCGATCCTGCGGTCGCCGGGGCCCCGCGAGGGAAGGCTCGACCTCCGCCAGGTCGAGCTCGACGACCTGCGAGTAGTCGGCGGTCTCCTCGGGCTCGTGCCAGAAGCCGTTCGCCTTGCAGTACGTCTCGACCAGCGCCACCTGCTGCTCGCTGCGTGCGGTGAGGCGGAGATAGCGGAGCGTCTCGTCGTCGACCGGGAAGAAGCCGCAGGTCGCGCCGTACTCAGGCGACATGTTCGCGATCGTGGCGCGGTCGGCGACAGGAAGTCCCGTCAGGCCCTGGCCGAAGTACTCCACGAACTTGCCCACGACCCCGGTCCGCCTGAGGATCTGCGTGACGGTGAGCACGAGGTCGGTGGCCGTTGCGCCCTCAGGCAGGCGGCCGTGGAGCCGGAAGCCGACGACCTGCGGCACGAGCATGGAGATCGACTCGCCGAGCATGGCCGCCTCGGCCTCGATGCCCCCCACGCCCCAGCCCAGGACCCCGAGGCCGTTCACCATCGTCGTGTGCGAGTCGGTGCCGACGAGCGTGTCGGGGAATGCCTGACCGTCGCGCGTCTCGATCACGCGCGCGAGGTACTCGAGATTCACCTGATGGCAGATGCCAGTGTTCGGAGGCACCACCTTGAAGTTGGCGAACGCACCCTGGCCCCAGCGCAGAAAGGCGTAGCGCTCGCGGTTCCGCGAGAACTCGAGCTCGGTGTTGCGGACGATCGCAAGACGTGAAGCGAAGTCGTCCACCTGGACCGAATGGTCGATCACGAGCTCGACGGGGATCTGTGGGTTGATCTTCTGCGGATCCGCGCCCAGGCTCCTCATCGCGGAACGCATTGCCGCCAGGTCGACCACGCAGGGTACGCCTGTGAAGTCCTGTAGCAGGACACGCGAAGGGTTGTAGGAGATCTCCCGGGAGGGCTCGGCCTTGGCCGACCAGGCGGCGACGGCCTCGATGTCGGCTGCGGTGACGGTGACGCCGTCCTCCTTGCGCAACACGTTCTCGAGCAGGACGCGCAGGGTGTAAGGAAGACGGGCGACGTCGTATCGTGTCTGCAACGCGTCCAGCCGGAAGACCTCGGGACGCATGCCGCCGTCCAGGGTCGAGCGGGCGCCGAAGGTGTCGGGGTGCGTCATCACCGTCTCCGATCTTGTATCGTTCAACAGAACAGTCGTATCACTGTACAGCACACTATAGCGGAGATTCACCGCCGATGCCCGCCGTAACCACCGATGCGCAGGCCACGACGTGCGCGGCGAGCTCGAGCGCAGCTGCGCGGTCGAAGCGCTGGGTCGGCACACCGATTCCGATTTCGGCGATCACCTGGCCGCCAGGCCCGAAGACGGGTGCGGCCAGGCCCGCACCGCCGAGACGCCGTTCCTCCTCGCTGAGCGCGTATCCGTCCCGGCGGACCTGCGCCAACACCTCCCGGAGCGCGTGCGGGTCGGTGATCGTGCGCTCGGTCGCGGCGCGGAGCTCCGCCTGGCCGAGGATCGCCTCGAGCTCCTCCTCGGGGAGAAACGCCATCACGGCACGCCCGCTTGCGCCGGTGTGCAGCTCGCGCCACTCATGGAGGCGGGGGACGAAGCGGAACGGCGTATCGGCCTCGACGATCTCCACGATGCACGTCTGCTGACGTGTGCTGTCGTAGAGCCCGAGGCTGGCAGTCTCCCCGGTGGCGGAAACGAGATCGCGCATGGGCGGCACTGCCGCCTCACGCAAAGAGCGCAAACCAGAGGCCCGCCAGGCCAGGCGCAAGAGCTCGACGCCGACGTCGTACCTCCCCGTCGCGGCGTCCTGCCGGATCAGCTGCTCGTCCTCCAAGGTGCGGAGCAGGCGCTGCACCGTACTCGGGCTCATCTCCAGGGCACGGGCGATCTCCCGCACACCCCAGGGCCCGCCGTCCCGCCCCGCCATCCAGGAGAGGATGTGAAACGCGCGGCCGACGGGATCCCGCGGGCTGCGACCAGGCTTCGCCATGTCTGTGAGGCTAGCCCGGATCGTTCAGCAAGCGAGGGCGGTGCATCCTGCCGGGCCCACGCCGCTCCCCGGCCGGTGCGCTCCGCTATCACGCCTGATGAAGGATCCGGGCTGGCCCAGTCACCGACTGCGGGTGCTATCCGTGGACAGCGACGATCGCGCACCAGTCGCGTACGCGCTCGACCTCGAACCCCGCCGCCTCGGCGATCCCCTCGACCCGCAGGCGTCTGCCGGGGAGCCCGGCCGCCTGTGCCCAGTACCCGGCGTCGTAGGCAGGGTCGCCGACGCACGGCAGCGGGTCGATCGCGCAGAGGCCTCGCTGCCGGCAGACGAGGAGGTTACGGTGATCGAAGTCGCCGTGGAGGAGCACCCGCTCACGCGCGCGGTCACATCGGCGTTGCAGGGCGGTTCGGGCCCAGGAAAGCCGCTCCGGCGTGGCCCGCCCCTCCTCCTCGGCTCGGTCGAGGCGACGTGCCACCGTCTCCTCGAGCGTCGGCAGCCCTGCCGACGGGCCCTGATGCAGCAGCGTGAGGACGGCCGCGACCTCGGCGGCTCCGGCACCTACGGCGTGGCTGCCCGGCTCGATACGCTCGAGCAGCCGAGCCCCGGTTGCCGGGTCATGGGCGAGGATGGCCGGTGCCCCGCGTCCGGCCCAGACTCGGAGCGCAGCGAGCTCATCCTCCCCGCGACCCCAGGGCGACGGAACCTTGAGCACCGCCCCCCTGCCGTCGGCGGTGGCGACGATCCATGTCGAGGCGAGCAGACCGCCCGGCAGCTCGCGCACCACCTCGACACCCAGGTGCAGGCACGCCGCATCGAGCAGACGCGGGACGCGCTCGAGCCACGCCCGAGCCTCGTCCCCGAACATCCTCACCAGGAAGGCACGGCTGCTCGGGGCAACCTCCTCGAACGGCGGACCCTGTCTGGAGCGGCCGTTCACCCGCCGTCGCGCCGGCGGAGGCGCTCGAGCGAGCGCCCGGTCAGGGTGGCCGTCCCGGGATCGAGGTTTCGGCTGATCGCGTCGGCGTACGGCTTCGCGACGCGACGGGCATAGGTCGCGAAGCCCTCCTCGCGGAGCGGCGCCAGATCCTCCGCGTAGGGGTCGAGGACGTGCTGTCTGCCGACGTGCCGGGCTGCGTTGAAGAAGGCCAGGCCGACGCCCGCCGACGTCTCGAGGAGCGTCTGCCCCTCCCGCGCCGCCGTGTCTCGAAGCCCGCGATAGGCCGCTTCCAGCTCCCTCGGCGACGGAAGGTCGGTGGCGTCCTCGCGAATCTCCGCGAGCGTCTCGCGGAGACCTTGCAGCTCGAGCGGCGGCACGTCGATCAGTCGCGCCGTCCCGCCGGCTGTGTGCTCCAGCGCCTGCAGGAGCTCGTCGACGGAGTCGAGGCGGGCGTCCTCGACCAGCACACCCTGGAGCTTCAGCTCCTCGACGAGCGCATCGAGGTACGTCCTGGTGCCACGGGTCGCGTCGGCCGCCGCGGCCAGCAGCCAGAGCGGGGAGAACCCGAAGGCGGCGATCGAGCCGAGCTCGAGTGCGTTGCCCACGGCCTTGCGCCCGGCGAGCCTGCCTGCGCTCGGCTCGAGCTCGCCTGCCGTGTCGGCCTTCGGCTCGACGCGCCCGACGAGCTCGACGGTGATCCGCAGGAGGTTCTTGGCCGTCGCCTCGTAGAAGCGCGAGCGCCGCACGAGTCGCGGCAGCACCAGCTGGGCGGTCTCGTGAACCGTGCCGCCGAGCAGCGCCGCTGCGGCGCGCACGACCCGTTCCGGCAGCGACACAAGGAATGCGAGGGGGCGGACCACCGTTACCATGATCGCGGATGGCAACTGGTCAGGTTCAAACGATGCTCGAGCAGGCCTTCCCCGGAGGGTCGGTCGAGGTCGTCGACCGCACCGGCGGTGGCGACCATTTCCATGTCACCGTGGCCTCACCCTCGTTTGCCGGCCTGTCTCTCGTCGAGCAGCACCGTCTCGTGAACCGCGCGGTCGCCCCTCTGATCGACGACGGAACGATCCACGAGCTTCGCATCACCACCAAAGGAGACCCATGAGCCTGCGCGAGCAGATCCAGCAGATCATCGACAACGAGCCCGTCGCCGTCTTCATGAAGGGGACACCGCAGGCGATTGCGTGCGGCAACTCCCAGCGTGCTCTGCAGGCGCTGTGGGCCGCAGGCGCGCCGATCACCACGGTCGACGTCCTGCCCGACCCCGCCATTCGGCAGGAGCTTTCGGCGATCTCCGACTGGCCGACGATCCCGCAGGTGTTCGTCAAGGGTGAGCTGATCGGCGGTGCCGACATCACCGAGGAGCTCCACGCTTCCGGCGACCTCCAGCGCAAGCTGGATCAGACGCTCGGCACCGACCGCGAGCGTGTGGTCAAGGTGGTCGCAGTCGGCGAGTAGCCGCCGGCCGCCGGTCAGGAGGGCCGTGTCGGCTGCTTGCCCAGCGTGGCTGTGACGGTGCGCTCGGCGCCGTCTCGCAGGATGCGCAGACGGATGGTCTGACCGGGCTTTCGTGCGGAGACGATGGCCCGCAGGTCGCTGACCGTCGCCACCGGCCGGCCGGCTGCGGCGAGGATCACGTCTCCCCCGACGAAGAAGCTCTCTCCGGCGATCACGCGCTGCTCGTCCCCGGCCTGGATCCCCGCCTTGGCGGCGCCGCTACCTGCGCTGACGGTCTGCACGAGCAGGCCGCGCCGGGCCGTCAGCCCGGCTGCCCCGGCGGTGTCGGCGTCCAGTGGAACGGCGCTGATGCCGAGGAAGGCGTGCTCCACCTTGCCGGTGTCGAGAATCTGTGCGACGACGTTCTTGACGGTGTTCGAGGGCACCGCGAAGCCGATGCCGACGTTGCCCCTCGCTATGCCTCCCGTTTCGATCTGCGAGTTGACCCCGATCACGTGGCCCTTCGCGTCGATCAGCGGTCCGCCCGAGTTGCCCTGGTTGATGGGCGCGTCGGTCTGGATCGCCTGGTCGATCTGGAAGCCGTTCGGTGCCGTCACGGCGCGCTGGAGGGCGCTCACGATCCCCGCGGTCACCGTCCGCTCCAGCCCGAAGGGGTTGCCGATGGCCACCACGGGATCGCCGACCTGCACGAGGTCGGAGTTCGCCAGCACGAGCGGCGTGAGCGCGCCGGCTCCGGCGTCGACGTCGAGCACGGCAAGGTCGGTCGAGGGATCGCTGCCGATGAGTGTCGCCTCCAGCGTCTCGCGATTCGAGAAGCTGACCTCGATCGACGATGCGCCGTCGATCACGTGGAAGTTCGTGACGACGTGGCCCGCCTTGTCGATCACGAATCCCGAGCCCTGCGACTGGCCGCCGGGTGTGCTCGCCGAGACCTGGACGACGGCCGGAGCGCTCCGCTTGTAGATCTGCTGGACCGGGAGGGACCCAGCGGACGGGGAGGGAACGTTCGCGGCCGGCGTCGTGACGGTCTCGGCGATCGTGCGCGGTGACTCCGCATCGAATACGCCGGCACCCCACGCGCCGGCGAGTGCCGCTCCACCGCCGAGGAGGGAGGCGGCGGCGAGAGCGGCGAACTGGAGGACTCGATCGCGCATGTCTCCGTTGTACAGCGTCTGGCGTGAACCGCGGATTGCGACGGGTTAAGAGGCCGTTGCGCGCTCGCGCAGCGCCTGTTCGGCATAGCGCCGACCACGCTCGAGCAGGCCGCGTTTCGCCTCGGGCGGCCACTCGAGACCGGCACGGAACCCGGGGTCGAGCGCGTGCTCTGCGGGTTCGCCACGCACGATCGTGCACGGCAACAGACGGTCGTGGCGAAACGGGAACCGCGCCGCGGCGAAGCGCTCCTCGACCTCACGGGTCGCGCGCCCGCGGCGCCACGGTGAGGCGTTCTTCGCCGCGAGCCGGAGGAGAGCCACCCGCAGCGCGTTGAGCTCGCGCATCGACTGGTCCTTCTCGCGCGCGAGGCGCTCCTCGAGGGCGGTGTTCCTGGAGATGGCGACGCGCATCAGCCGCAGGATCATGTCCGGCAGGTGCGCAGGCTCGCCACGCTCACGGCGCTCCTCCGCCGCGGCCAGCTCGCCGATGATCGCCCGCACGGGCGGAACCGCGCGGAACGGGTCGAGACGCCGCCGGATGCGACCGAGGTTGTCACCGGTCGAGCGCGGGTAGCTGGCCATGTAGCGAAACCCGATGATCTCGGACACGCCCGGGTTGTCGTAGGCGTGGCCGAGCGGGAAGTTCCGGACCCAACCACCGTCGGTGCCGATCGTGCCGTCCACCTCGAGCGGCAGCACGAGCGCGCTGATCGCCGCGGACGCGAGGATCGCCTGACCCATCACGTCGGGGTCGGATGTGCGCGAGGAGAACACCCGCTCGTAGACGTGGTCCGGATCGGTCTGCTCCGACTCGCCGACGTCGGTGACGCAGACGACGAGCTCGATCGGCTGCTCGTGGAGCGCCGCCATCAGCTCGTGCGGCGGGCCGAGCCGCGCGGCGATCGTCTCGGGCAGTGCGTAGTTGTGCAGCCCGGTGAACGGCGTCTGCCATAGGCGATGTGGGCGGAAGCTCTCCTCCGGCCGGAGGTCGAGGAGGAACCGCTCGAGATCGTCGAGCCGGTCGAGAACCGCCATCGAGCCGGCCAGGGCGCCGGCGGAGGTGCCGAAGATCCAGCCGATGCGGCTCCAGACCTCGTGGTCTGCCCGCAGCGCCTGGAGGAACCCCGTCTCCATCAGTGTCCCGTTCATCCCCCCTCCGGAGAGCACGACGGCGATGTCTCGCTCCACGGTCATTCCCGTATTGTGCGGGCATGGACGAGGTGCGGAGGGCCCCCGGGGCGGCCCCGACCCTTCAGCAGGCGCGGGCGGTGCAGCCGGCCGGGCCCGCCAGGCTGCTCCCCGCCCCGGCGAAGACCCTTGACTACAGGGTGAAGGGTCATCGGTGCTGTGGTCAGGGTTCTTCACCACGGCGGTCCGCACCGCGCGCGGAACAGGTCGAAAAGGCCACCAGCCCTCCCGACCCGTACCGCCCACGTCCTGACGACCCCGGCAGGCGCCCTGCGAACACGCTTGAAGAAAGATCGGGGCCAGGCACCCTCACAACCGAGGACGTCGGCGAGTCGGTCGAGGAGGACCTGTGGACGGACGACGGCGACGCGGACTACACCGGGTGGCACTGCGTCCGCACCGACCCCTTCCCCTGCCCCGCACCTGGTTGCACCTTCGTGGCCGACTTCATGACGGCTGCGCACCTGGTCCTCGTCTGGCAGGAGCGGGACGACCCGAACCTGCTGTGGCACGCGCAGCGAGCGAAAGAGGTGGGGCGGAACCCGCGAATCGTCGGCTACGAGCCGAGCTTCGGGCCGAGCGCCTCGTACTACGCCTGGGAGGCGGCGGGCCGACCCGTGCACGGCATCAAGGGCAAGAGTTAGCGGCGCCGTGGCTACCATCGCCTGGTGGGCACCGTGTCCGAGACGATCGAGGTGAACGGCATCCGCTGCGAGCGGTGCGTGGGCCGCCTGGCCGGCGTGCTTCGAGGACACGAGGGCCTCGAGGCCGCCAACGCCAACCTGTTGGGTCAGGTGAGGCTCTCCTTCGACGACGACGTGACTTCTCGCGAGGCCATCGTCCAGGTGCTCTCCAAATCCGGCTTTCCACCGCGCGACTTCGTTTGAAAGGGCGGGAATAGCGCACCGCACAGGGGCGTTCTAGTTCTTCGTATCAACGCTGCTACGGTGCCCGCATGGCCGGCGACGACCCCACACCCCGCGGGATCGCGTCGGAGGCTCGGGATCGCGTTCGCTTCGAAGAGGAAGCGCTCGCGCTCGCCGATCAGGTGTACCGGGTCGCACGGAGGCTCGTCGGATCGCGAGAGGAAGCCGAGGATCTTGTCCAGGACACCTATGCCCGCGCGTTTCGCTCCTGGCGGAGCTACACACCCGGCACCAATCTCCGCGCGTGGCTTTTGCGCATCCTCACCAACCTCAACATCGACCGCGGACGCAAGAGCCAGCGCACGCCCGAGCAGACCCCTCTGGAGGAGGGCGACTACTTCCTCGCAAACCAGATGGCTGGAGCCCAGGGCGAGCAAGCCCTGGAGGACGAGCAGATCGTCGAGCGGCTCTCCCAGGACTCGATCGTGAACGCGCTCTCCGCGCTCCCGCACGACTTTCGCGACGTGGTCGTCCTCGTCGACGTCGGTGAGTTCTCGTACGCCGACGCCGCCCAGATCCTCGACATCCCGATCGGCACCGTCATGTCGCGTCTGCACCGTGGTCGCCGCCTGTTGAAACAGGAGCTGGCGGGGGAGGCCGCGGCGACGTGAGCCACGGGCCGTGCGACAAGTGCGAGGAGCTGTTGCAGGGCTACCTCGACCGCGAGCTCGGCCCCGCCGAGTACACGCAGGCCGAGGAGCACCTCGACGGTTGCGACTACTGCCGCCGGCGTTACCGCTTCGAGGTCTCGCTTCGTATGTATGTCCGTACCACGGCAACCGAGCGCATGCCGGCGGGTTTGCTGGACAAGCTCACTCAGCTCCGCTCGGCCGAGCTCTAGCTCGGCTTTCCACGTCGGCCGGTTCGTCGACGTCGCCCGGTGGATGCAGGTCGGAGCAGTCCACCAGGGTGACCGGAGCGCTGCGTAGCCCGTCCACAGGGGTGCTCGCGAAGCGGGCCCGGGGGATGGCGACGGGATGGCTGCGCGTTCCGTCGTAGCTGGCGGCGAGGACGGTGCCCGGGTTGGCGGCCGACACTTCGAGCATCCGCGAAACAGCGCGCCCGTCCAGGTGCGGGCCGTCCGCGAGGACGACGAGCGCGACCTCGACCTCTGCGGCGAGGGCCTCCAGTCCGCAGCGGAGCGACGCTCCAGGGCCTTCGGCCCAGGTGTGGCAGCGCACGACCGACCAGTTAGGCGGTGCGTCCGCGGGTAGCTCGAGCTCGTGGGCACCCTCGACCACGATCACTCGAGCGAACGGAAACGATCGCAGCGTGTCGAGCACCGCCGGCAGGAAGAGCCGCTGCTTGGGGCTGCCGAACCGTGTCGCGGCGCCGGCCGCGAGCACGACCGCCCCGGCTGGCACGGGCATCAAGGAGACGCGACGACGCGGTCGACCACGATCGGCTGCGTCGGCAGCTCCGTGGCCGGGTCGCCCTTCGTGCCGATGAGCTCCACCACCTCGAGCCCTTCGGTGACGGCGCCCACCACCGCGTAATCGGGGGGCAGGCCGATGTCGTCGCCCGTGACGACGAAGAACTGGCTGCCCGCGGTGCCCGGTGCCTCGGCACCGGTCTTCGCCATCGCCACCACGCCCTTCACATAGGCGGCGTCCTCCGCAGGCGCGTCGACCGTCTGGTAGCCCGGGCCGCCGCTACCGGTCGCCGTCGGATCGCCGCCCTGGATGACGAATCCCGGGGCGATGCGATGGAAGACCGTGGCGTCGTAGAAGCCTGCCTTCGCCAGCGCGACGAGAGAGGCCGATGTCGCCGGAGCGGATTCGAGGTCAAGCGTCACGGTGAACGCGCCGCAGCTGGTTTCGAAGCGCAGCGCGTGCGTGACCTCCGGATCGAGACGCTCCTCAGGTGCCTGTGCACCCCCGTCCTCCCGGGGCGCCGGCGCCTCCACGTCGCTGCACTGGGCAGGACCGTCGGTCGCCGGCGGCGGAGGGGTGGCCGGTGGCGCGGCCGCGGGCGCCGGGGAGGCATCCGTGGCCTCGCCGTCCGACCCACCGCAACCGGCGGTCGCGAAAACCGCCAAGCCGATGACCAGGAGAAGCGCGATGCGCCGAGTAAGAGCACGTTGCACAATGAAGCCTGAGTCGCTGCGACGCGCTGGGCACGCACGCTGCCGCGTCCTCAGTCGCACCAAAACGTCCCGTATTGGCGCTCCCTGCGTCCTTGCATCGCATGCACCCATCACACCGCACCGAGAGACGTCATTGTAAACGTGCTCTAAGAGCCGCCATCGGAGGAAACCTAGTCGCTCGTCAATGCCAGGGTGTTGGCGAGGTGGAGCATGCGAAAGGCAGCACGAAGCGGCGCGTGGCCGGTCGCTTCGCCCGTCTCCGCCTCCAGGTCCCAGAGCGCTGCGGTCGTCACGAGCAGCTCGCGGATTCTCGCCGTCCCCTCGTGATGACCGTTGGACCGCTCGTCGCAGGCGTTGATCGCGAGCCCCATCACCCCGAAGGTGTCCCTTGGCGTCCGGGCCCACATCATTGCCGCTGCCATCGACAGGTACTGGTTGATGCGCGCGAACGTCACCGGGTGCGAGACCACGTCGAGACCGCGAGGCTGCGAGAGCGGCAGCGGGTTGCGCCCCTCGGCGATCCGAGCGCTGTTCTCCCACAGCATCGCCCGCATCTGGGAATCGTCGAGGCCCGACATACGGGCAGAACGCACGGCATTGAACAGGGAGTTCGGCTGACGGCCATACGGATAGTCCGAGGCGTACACGACCTGCTCCGGCGACACGAGACGGAAAAGATCCAGCAGATCGAGCGCGCTCCACACCGACGTGTCGAAGAACACGCCCTCACGACCGGAGAAGTGCCGGGCGAACGCCGCGAGATCGACGATGCCGGCGTGCGCGATGATCAGCGTCGGCGAGTACTTGTCGACGAGGCGCGCGAGGTCGTCGGCGATCGGCGGCAGGCCCCGACCGCCGTGGATGAGGATGGGCACACGTCGGTCCACGGCGAGCTCGAACACCGGCTCGAGACGAGGATCATCAGCAAGGAACGCCTGCGCTCTCGGGTGCAGCTTGATGCCACGCGCGCCGAGGTCGAGACAGCGCGTCGCCTCCTCGAGCGGTCCCTCGTTCAGGTCGAGCCGGACGAACGGGACAAGCTCGTCATCGCCGCCCGCCGCTTCGGCCAGCGTGCGGTCGTTGGCGGCGCGGAACCCTGGGTGGCGGTCGGGCTCGTCGAGGCAGAAGAAGAACGAGCGCTCGATGCGGTACTTGCGCTGGATGGCGAGCAGCTCGTCGCGACGCCCGGCCATGCCGTCGATGTCGTTGCCGAGATGCGTATGGGCATCGAAGACCTGCGCGCCCTCCGGTAGCTCCGAGAGCACAAGCTCCCGGTAGTCGTCCAGGAGCGCCTCTGCCCGTTCGTAGGCGTCCATGGCTGGAGGGTACCGGCGGCTGCCTGGTGACCGCCGCCGGCCTCCGGCCCGCCGGGTTGTCCGGCCTGCGCTACAGCGATGCCCCACCGTCGGCGAGCAGCGTGGCGCCCGTCACGTAGCCCGACTCGTCGCCGAGCAGCCAGCTCACGAGCGCAGCAATCTCCTGCGGCTGCCCCAGCCGGCCGAGCGGGGAGTCCGCCGTGAGGTCGTCCAGGCGGTCGCCCGCGAGCTCGCGCACCGTCTCGCCGTCGATCGTGCCAGGAGCGACGACGTTGACCGTCACACCGCTCGCGGCAAGCGCGGCCGCAGCCCGTCGCGAAAGCGCGATCAGCCCGGCCTTCGACGACGCATAGTGGGCGCCCGTCACGCCGCGGCCCTTGAACGCCGAGTCCGAGGCGATGTTGACGATTCGACCGCCCCCAGCTTCGACGAGCACAGGTCCAAGGGTGCGCACGCCGAGGAACGGTCCTCGCAGGTTCACGGCGAGGACGTCGTCCCATTCGTCGGTGGAGATCGCCAGGAGGTCGCGAACGACCGTGCGCGCGGCACAGTTGACGAGACCCCACGGCCGGCCCGCTGCACGCAGCGATTCCCTCGCCCGCACCCAGTCGGCCTCGTCGCGCACATCCAGCGTGACGTCGGTACCGGCCAGGTCGGCGCCGAGCACCCGGAGGCCATCCTCGCGCAGCCGTGCCGCGATCGCCGCACCGAGCCCCCGAGCGGCGCCCGTGACCAGGACGCTCCGCGACGTACCGGCTATACGAGTGCCCCGAGCTTCGTCTCGAGATACGCCAGGTACGGCCCCGGGTCGATGCGCGGCGACCCGGTCAGGCGCTCGAGGGTCTCACCGGGTGTGAGCTTGCGGCCGAGCGAGTACAGGTTGGCAGTCAGCCACGCCGAGAGCGGCGTCGGGTCGCCGGCGGCAAGCGCATCGTCGAGGTCGGGAAGCGCGTCCCGGACGACCTGCCACAGCTGGAGGGAGATCACGTTCCCGAGTGCGTACGTCGGGAAGTACCCCATCCCGCCACCCGACCAGTGGACGTCCTGCAGCACTCCGAGACCGTCGTCGGGCACGTCGATTCCGAGCAGATCCTTCATCCCGGCATTCCAGGCTTCGGGCAGATCCTCCAGGGCGATCGTCCCCTCGAGCATCGCCTGCTCGAGCTCGAACCGCAGGATGATGTGGAGCGAGTACGTCGTCTCGTCGGCGTCGACGCGAATCAGCCCCGGCTCTGCCCGGTTGATCGCCCGCAGGAACGAGTCCAGCTCGACACCCGCGAACGCAGAGGGAAATGCGTCCTGGAGGCGCGGATACCAGAACGTCCAGAACGGCCGGCCGCGCCCGACCAGGTTCTCCCACGTTCGCGACTGGGACTCGTTGAGACCGAGGGACGGCGCGCCGCTCAACGGTGTCAGGCCGAGCTCGGTGCGATTGCCGTGCGCGTAGAGCCCGTGGCCCGCCTCGTGCAGGGTCGACCAGATCGACTCCAGATCGTCAGGCCGGTAGCGGGTGGTCATCCGGACGTCGCGGTTCGCGAATGAGGTGCAGAACGGATGCACGGTCGGGTCGAGCCGCCAGGATCCCTCCTCGAACCCCAGTGTCCGGAGCATCCGCTCGGCCAGGGCCCGCTGGGCCTCCGGCGGGAAGTCCCCGTGCAAGAACCCGGCCTCCACCTCCGGCGCCTTCGCCACGAGCTGCTGCAACGCAGGGCGCAGGACGGCGAACACCTCTACCACGTCAGCAGTCTTCATGCCAGGCTCGTAGTCGTCGAGTAGCGCGGTGTAGAGGCAGTCCTCCGGCGCGAAGCACTCGGCATACCGCCGGCGCAGTTCGACGTTCTCCCGGAGGTAGGGCAGAAACGCCTGAAAATCCCGCGCCTCCCGTGCCGCGACCCAGGCCTGGTGGCCGCGCACCGCGGCGCGTGTCGCCTCCTGGCGAAGCTCGGCTGGAACCTGCTTCTCCTTCTCGAGGTCACGCCGCGTGACGCGGATCAGGCTGGCCTCGTCCGAGTCGTACGGGTGCTGCTCCTCCAGCGGGCGCAACCGCTCCAGCAGCCGCTCGAGCGCAGGGTCGGTCGCCCTCGCGTGCTCGATGGCGGTCAGCGTCGCCAGCTGGTTCGCCCGCGCCTCGGTACCACCGCGCGGCATGCACACTCGCTGGTCCCAGCCGAGCACCGCCATGGCCTTCCCGAGGTCTGCGATCTCCGCGAGACGCTCGTGGAGCTCCTGCACGTCGGCGTTCACGGTGGCGCACACTACTATCCGATCGATGGCGGCGCGAGATGTTCTCATCGTGGGCGACACGACGCGTTCGACGGAGCTGCGGCATGTGGTGCCCCGCGCCATCGGTGACCCGTTCGTCTACGCGGAGGTCGGAGGTCGCAGGGTCGTCGCGATCGGCGGGTTCGAGATGGAGCTGGTGCGAGAGGTGGTTCCTGCCGAGGTCGAGGTGCAGCCGCTGGAGCACTTCGGCTGGATGGAGATCAGCCGCTCCGGCATCGACCTCTACGCGATCTGGCCGGAGCTGTGCGCGCGGGTCGCTCGCGATCTCGGCGTCTCGAGCGCCGTCGTGCCGAGCGCCTTTCCGACCGCCGTCGCCGACCGTCTACGGACGGACGGGGTGGCGATCGTCGTCGACCAGCGATTCTTCGACGATCGCCGCCGCGCGAAGCGGCAGGACGAGGTCGCACACATCCGGGGCACCGCCTCGGCGGCGACGGCGGCACTCGCCGCCGTGCGTGGCGCGCTCGGCCGGTCGCTGCCCGGTGAGGAGGGGAGGATGCTCGACGGCGAGCCGCTGACCTGCGAGCGTCTGAAGGCGCTCGCGACCGGGATCTTCGGTGACCATGGCGTGCGCGGCGACGACCTGATCCTCGCGCACGGCCCACAGACCGCGGACGGGCACGATCAGGGCTCGGGGCAGATCGCCAACGACGACGTCGTTCTGTGCGACTTCTTCCCTCGCCACATCACGAGCGGCTACTACGCCGACGTCACGAGGACGTTCCAGGTCGGCAGCGGCGGCTTCCCGGAGCTCGCGGCATGGCACGCGGAGTGCTGCGAGGCGCTGGAACTGGCTCGAGCGATGATTCGGCCCGGAGTCGACGGGAAGGACGTGCACCGTGCGGTGTCCGATTTCTTCCGCGACCGGGGTCATCCCGTGCGCCTCGACGCGCCCGACGGCGAAGTGCTTCTCGACGGGTTCTTCCACGCCACCGGACACGGCGTCGGACTCGACGTCCACGAGGCGCCGAACCTCGGTCGCACCGGCCACCTCCTCGTCGCGGGCGATGTCGTGGCCATCGAGCCCGGTCTCTACCGTCACGGTGTCGGAGGTGTGCGCGTGGAGGATCTCGTGCTCGTCACGGACAGCGGTTGCGAGAACCTCACGCCTTCCCCGTACGGACTCTGACGGCTGGTAGAACCCGACCTATGGGCGAGAACGACCAGGCGATCGACAACCTCCTCTCAGAGGAACGGCGCTTCCCGCCGCTCCCGCAGTTCACGGCGGCCGCGCACGCGCAGGCGGGTATTTACGACCGGGACTTCGAGGAGTTCTGGGAGACGCATGCGCGCGAGCGCGTGACGTGGTTCGAGCCCTTCCACACGCTGTACGAGTGGGAGCTGCCGTATGCCCAGTGGTTCCTCGGCGGCAAGCTCAACCTGGCGTACAACTGCGTCGACAGGCACGTTGCCGCCGGTCACGGCGACAAGGTCGCGTACTACTTCGAGGGCGAGCCGGCCGACGACCGGCTGACGATCACGTACTCCGACCTGCAGCGGATGGTCGTGCGCATGGCCAACGCCCTCAAGGCGCTCGGCGTGCGGAAGGGCACGCCGGTCGCGATCTACATGGGCATGGTTCCTGAGCTCGCGGCCGCCATGCTCGCGTGCGCTCGAATCGGTGCGCCTCACACGGTCGTGTTCGGCGGCTTCTCGGCCGAGTCGCTGTCCGACCGCATGAACGACATGGGGTGCGAGGTGCTCGTCACCCAGGACGAAGCGTGGCGCCGCGGCGGCCGCGTGCCGCTCAAGGTCACTGCCGACGAGGCGATGCTCTCGGCGCCGGGCGTGCGGCGCGCTCTGGTCGTGCGCCGTACGGGCGGCGACGTCCCGATGGCCGCGGGTCGCGACGTGTGGCTGCACGAGCTCGACGTCTCCGGCGATCCGGCCTCGTGTCCTTGCGAGCCCATGGACGCGGAGGACCTGCTCTTCCTGATGTACACGTCCGGCACGACCGCGAAGCCCAAGGGCATCGCCCACACCAGCGGTGGTTACCTCGTGGGCGCCTCCACGACCCACCATTACGTGTTCGACCACAAGCCCGAGAGCGACGTCTACTGGTGCGCCGCCGACATCGGCTGGATCACGGGGCACACCTACATCGTGTACGGACCGCTGTGCAACCTGGCCACGAGCGTGATGTACGAGGGCACACCCGATTTCCCGGACAAGAACCGCTGGTGGGAGATCGCCGAACGCTACGGCGCGACGATCCTCTACACCGCGCCGACCGCGATCCGCGCGCATATGAAATGGGGGCCTGAGCATGCGGCCAAGCACGACCTCTCCAGGCTGCGGCTGCTCGGCTCGGTGGGCGAGCCGATCAACCCGGAGGCCTGGATGTGGTACCACGAGCACATCGGTGGCGGACGGTGCCCGATCGTCGACACGTGGTGGCAGACCGAGACCGGGATGGTGCTGATCACCCCGCTGCCCGGCGTGACCACAACCAAGCCCGGCTCTGCAACGCGGCCGTTCCCGGGCGTCAGCGCGGCCGTCGTCAACGAGCAGGGTCAGCGGGTCGAGCAGGGCGGGGGATACCTCGTCCTCGAGAAGCCCTGGCCGGCGATGACGCGAGGCATCTTCGGTGACGACGCGCGCTTCAGGGCGACGTACTGGGAGCGCTTCCCCGGCCTCTACTTCGCCGGCGACGGCGCCCGCGTGGATGCAGACGGCGACTTCTGGTTGCTCGGGCGCGTGGACGACGTAATGAACGTGTCTGGCCATCGCATCTCCACGATCGAGGTCGAGTCGGCGCTCGTCGATCACCAGTCGGTCGCCGAGGCTGCGGTGTGCGGTCGCCAGGACTCGCTCACCGGTCAGGCGATCGTCGCCTTCGTAACGCTCAAGTCGGGGCAAGAAGGCACGGTGGAGAGGCTCGAGGAGCTTCGCTCCCACGTCGCCGCCAAGATCGGCGCCATCGCCAAGCCCGCCAACATCGTTTTCACCCCCGAGTTGCCGAAGACGCGAAGCGGCAAGATCATGCGGCGCCTGCTCCGCGACGTCGCCGAGAACCGGCCCCTCGGCGACACCACGACCCTGGCCGACCCGGCCGTTGTGGGAGAGATTGCGGAGCGAGCGGCCGAGGCGCCCGCAGAGGACTGAGCGTGGAGACTGGACGCAGTGAGGGGGCGCTACGCCCCTCACTGCTGTGAGCTAGCTCTGCGCGCTGGTGGTCGGCTCCACCTTGGAGGCCGGGTGAGCGATCACCTTCGTGGCCGTCAGCACGGGCAGCGCGGCCAAGGCGAGGTCTGCCTTGCACACGCGCGCCTGCACGAGCACCCGGTCACCGACCAGGAGATCGGACGCCGCTTTCTTGCCCTCCCGGCGGATCTTCGTGGCGGTGGTCAGCTGGACGCTCACTGGGAGTGCCGCCGAGACGAAGAGCTTGCCGTGCTTGTTCGCGCTTGTGACCTTCACGTCAGGGCGGT
Source organism: Gaiella sp. (assembly GCA_046160185.1). Classification (GTDB taxonomy): domain Bacteria; phylum Actinomycetota; class Thermoleophilia; order Gaiellales; family Gaiellaceae; genus Gaiella. The sequence goes on from JBJXGY010000090.1 coordinate 34,026, forward strand.
GCCGATACCCGGTGCCGTCGCCAGCGTGCCCTTTAACACCACCTGCACGGCGGGCTTGCAGCCGGCGCCTGTGGTTGGCTTCCCCCTGTCGGCAGGCTTGCCGCTGTCGGCCGGCTTGCCCTCGCCGCCTGGCTTGCCCTTGTCCGGCGGCGCGGCAGCCAATGCCAACGAGGACGATGCTGCAAGCGCGATCAGCGCCATGCCGAGAACCAGTTTCTCCCGCATTCAGCTTTCACTCTTTTGGACGCCAGATCAGTCTGTCACAGTCGTATCGGCACCTGGTGTGCCGCGGCACCCCTCGTTCGAGGGTCGCCGCGTTGCTCGCGGGCTCAGTTCGTGGCAAGCAGTTTCTCGAACGGCTCGGAGTCCTCGAAGGGCCCGATCACGGCGAGGAAGAGGCGGTTTCCGAGCACGTCCTGCGCCACCCGTCGCACGTCCTCAGCGGTGACGGCGTCGAGGCCCGACAGCACCTCGTCCGGCTCGTACGTCTGCCCTTCGAGGACCTCGCGCCGCAGGCCGTACATGATCGTTCCATAGGGGCTCTCGAGGCCGAGCACGAACCGGCCCTTGGCGAAGTTCCGCGCCTTCTCCAGCTCGTCGGCCGGCACCGGCTCGTCCGCGATGCGTCTGAGCTCGTCGCGGATGGTCGTGACGGCGTCGTCGATGCGCGTGATGTCCACGCCCGCTTGCGCCGACACCGAGCCCGCGTCGAGATAGCCTCCTGCCGCTGCGAACACGTAGTAGGCGAGGCCGCGGCGCTCCCGCACCTCGGTGAACAGGCGCGACGACATGCCGCCGCCGAGTACGGTCGCCATCAGCTGCACCGCATAGCGGTCGGGATGCCCTGTGGGGTAGCCGCGCGCGCCGAGGATGATGTGCGCCTGGTCGGACTGCTTGTGAAAGACGGAGACCGGACTACCGTTCGCCGGAATCAGGACCGGCTCGTAGTTTGCGGTGGCACCGCCGGCCACGGAGCCGAAGAGCGCCTCGAGCTTCCCGAGATGGTCGTCACCGAGCCGACCGCCGAGGCCGATCACCGTGCGCTCGGGGCGGTACCACGTGTCGAGGAAGGTGGTGAACGTGTCGCGGTTCGCCGCACGAACCGTGTCCTTCGTGCCGATGATGTCGCGCCCGAGTGGCTGGTCGCCGTAGAGGAGCCGCTCGTAGATCGAACCGATGTAGGAGCGTGGCGTGTCGAAGTACATGTTCATCTCCTCGACGATCACGCCCTTCTCCCGCTCGATCTCCTCCTCGTCGAACTTGGAGCGGAGCAGCATGTCGGCGAGCACGTCGAGTGCGGTGTCGCGCTGCTCGGCGGCGCACTTGACGTAGTAGCCCGTGGTCTCCTTGCCGGTGAAGGCGTTGAACTCGCCGCCGATCCCGTCGATCTCCGCCGAGATGTCGCGCGCCGTCGGCCGCCGGTCTGTGCCCTTGAAGAACATGTGCTCGGCGAAATGCGCGATCCCGCTCTTCGCCGCCGTCTCGTACCGCGAGCCGACCGCGTACATCACGACGCACGTGATCGACTGAGCCTGCGGCATGGGTGCGGTGAGCACCCTGATCCCGTTCGACAGCGTGGTCTTCTCGAAGACGGCCATGCGTCCCATGGTATAGAGAGGCCTGTGACGCACGAACGCGCCCACGCTCTCGTCGAGCACGTCGTCGCGTCCGCAGACGCGCCGGTGTCGGTCGTGGTGGTCGACGACCACGGGGAAGTCGTCTCCGCGCTGCGGATGACAGGAGCGGCGCTCGACACGATGCTGAACGCCCGGCGTAAGGCCTATACGGCGGCGCGGAGCGACGTCCCGCGCACCAGCGCGCTGGCGGCGAAGGTCGGATCGCAGCCGGCGGAGCTTGCCAGCTTCGATCCCGAGTTCAGCTTCTTCAAAGGAGGCGTCGGGGTCTTCGAGAACGGCCTCCGGATCGGCGCGATCGGCGTCTCCGGCCTACCCGGTGACGTCGACGAGGCGCTGGCGGATGCGGCGATCCGCTCACTTGCGCTGACCCCGGGCTGAGCTGGTCTCACGCACGGGCCTCGTGAGGCGTTATGGGGGAGGAAGGTATGGAGCAGGAGGCTTCAGAGCGGTTCGAGAAACTGGTCGGCCTTGCGCGAACTGCTGGTGTGCTCGTTACGCCAAGCGAACTCGACGATGAACATCGTAGGTACGAAATGTTCACCGCGATCGCAGCGCATCTACACCAAAGGATGGAACTCCTACCTCGAGGCGGCTAGCGAGGCACCGGGCACGCGAGCGCCTGCGGCTCGGCGACTACGACAGCTGAGGCTTGGTGGTACCGGCGTCAGGAACGCTTGAATGGGCGGGGTGCGGTTTCCGGGCTTGACACCATGATGCCAATGATGCTAGCATGAACGCATCATGCGCACGACTGTCACTCTCGATCCTGACGTGGCCGCGTTGATCGAGACGGAGCGGTCGCGCACGGGTGAGTCGTTCAAGGACGCGCTCAACCGACTGCTCCGGCGCGCGGCGCGCGGCTCCGGCGATGCTCCGACGGCGCTTCCTACGGTCCCCGGACGTCCCCTCGTCGATATCTCCGATACGTCCGCGGTGCTGGCAGCACTGGACGACGATCGCTCTCAGCAACGCGGCCGTTGACGCTCGTCGACACCAACATTCTGCTCTATGCCACGTTCACGGACGCACCCGAGCACGCGCGCGCTCGGGAGTGGCTCGAGCGTGAGATCGCCGACCCTGACGCCGCGGTGGCGCTGTGCTGGCCGGTGACCTACGCGTTCGTCCGACTCGCGTCAAGCCGGCGTGTATTCGGTGCGGCCGCCCTGTCTGTTGCCGGCGCGTGGGAGGTGTCTGCCGCGTTGCACGCCCAACCGGGCGTGAGGATCGTCGTTGCCGGGGCGCGACATCGAGCGATCGCCGCCGAACTCGCGTCCACGCCGGGGCTCGGCACAGATGATGTGCCTGACATCGAACTGGCGGCGCTGGCCATTGAGCACGGGCTGGTGCTGGCCAGCCATGACGCCGGATTCAGGCGCTTTGCTGCGCTCCGCACAACCGACCCGATCGCGTAGGGCCGTCAGATCCGGAGCAGCTCAGCCTCGCGCTCCGACGACAGCCCGACCCCGTCGACGCAGGCCGCGAGCTCCAGCGTCCCGCGCACCGTCTCCTCCAGAGGGCGCACGGTGAGTCCCGCGGCCAGCGCGCGCGAGCAGTCGCAGTCCATAAAACCCGCGCTCTCCGGATTCCGGGAGTCGATCCAGAGCGGCAGCTCCATCCATTCCCCGACGCCGGCATCGGCGAGCACCGCCTCCGATACCTGAACGGCCTCGATCTCCGCGCCACTCACGCGGGCGGACACCTCCACGACGTCGAGCAAGGTCCATGGGGCCGTGACATTCGTGGGTCCTGCCGCTCCGGTCTCGGCGCCCGTCAGCGCAAAGGCGGCAACGTCGCGCACGTCGATGAACTCCACGCGGCGCTCGATCGGCTCCGGCACCACCATCCGCCCTCCTCGTGCCACCCGGTGCGGCCAGTACGTGAAACGGCCGGTGCCGTCGTGCGGGCCGACGATCAGGCCGGCCCGAAGCGAGAGCACCCGTCCCGGCATCGCCGCTTCGGCTGCCTCCTCGCACAACGCCTTCAACGGGCCGTAGTGCTCGTACGACTCACCCATCGTCTCGACCGTCGGATCCTCGAGCCGTCCGACGGGCGTCTGCTCCGTCAGCCGGCTGGAGGTGTCGCCGTAGACCGAGATGCTGGACACGAACGTGTAGTGACCGACCCGTTCGCCGAGAGCTCGCGCCGAGTCCCTGACGAGACGGGGGACGTACCCGCACGTGTCGATGACCGCGTCCCACTCGCGCCCGGACAGCGCTCCTAGCCCTCCGTCCCGGTCGCCGGCGATCCGCTCGACGTCCGGATACAGGTCCGCTCCCGTCTGGCCACGGTTGAACATCGTCAGGTCGTGCCCGCGGGCCAGCGCCTCGTCGATGACCGCGCGGCCCAGGAACTTCGGTCCGCCGAGCAGCAACAGCCTCACAGCAACTCGCCGATGCCGGCCAGCAGCCGGTCGATCTCGTCCTCCGTGTTGTAGTGGACGACGCCCGCCCGCACGGCGCCCAGCTCCTCGTCGAGACCCAGCCGGCGCATCGTCTCCACCGCGTAGTAGTTGCCCCACCAGACGGCGATGTCCCGGGCGGCCAGGTGCGTGGCGACCTCGAGGGAGGTGCGGCCGGGCACGTTGAAGCAGAAGGTCGGGACCCGGCCCTCCATCCCCGGCAGCCCGTACAGCGTCACATCGGAAGGCAAGCCGGCGAGGAAACGCTCGCCGAGCGACCGCTCGTGGCGCGTGATCGCGTCCCAGCCGAGCGAGTCAAGGTAGTCGACCGCCGCCGCGAATCCCGCCAACAGCTCGTGCTGGCATGTGCCGAGCTCGAACCGATGCCCGACGGGATAATCCGCGGCGGGCCGGACCTTGTACGGCTTCCAGCGTTCGAGTACCTCCCGCCTGCCGAAGGCCAGACCCATGTGCGGTCCGAAGAACTTGTACGGCGAGCACACCAGCACGTCCACGTCCCACTTCGCCACGTCGATCTTGCCGTGCGGCCCGTAGTGCACCGCGTCCGCCCACGCGAGCGCCCCGGCCTCATGCGCCAGTGCCGTGATCCGCTCCACATCCGGGGCGGTGCCGACCGAGTTGGCCGCAACCGGGAACGCCACGACCCGTGTACGGTCGGAGAGCTTGCCCGCAAGGTCGTCGTAGTCGAGCGAGAGATCGTCGTGCACCTCTGCATGCCGCACGACGATGCCGATGTCGTCTGCCAGCTGCAGCCACGGCGAGACGTTCGCGTCATGGTCGAGCTTCGTGACGACGACCTCGTCGCCGGGGCGCAACTCACGAGCCAGAGCGCGCGTGAGCAGGAAGTTGAGTGCGGTCATGCTCGGTCCGAACGCCACTTCGTCCGGGTGGCAGGAGAGGAAGGCGCCGGCCCGTTCGCGCGACAGCGTGATCAGCTCGTCCGTCCGTCTCGAGGTCTCGTACGGGGCGCCGACGTTCGCGTTGTCGTGCCTCAGGTATCCGGAGATCGCCTCGATCACCTCGTCCGGGCACTGCGTGCCACCCGGTCCGTCGAAGAACGCGAGGCGGCGCTGGAGGGCGGTGAAGCGTCCGCGCGCGGCCTCGACGTCCAACAGCACCTGGCTCATGTGATCTCCTCTCCGTCGACGATCCAGTGATACGCGGGCTTTGCCGTGAGGGAGGCGCCGACCCAGCAATCGCGCTCCGCCTTCGCCAGCAACTCACGGAGCGTGTCGGCCTCGAGCGTACCGTCGAAGTTCACGTGCACGGTCACCGTGAGCTCGACGAACGCGAACCGCCCGTCGCTGTCACGGCGCGTCACGGACCCGTGCACCTCGGCGCGCGAGTCACATACGAGCTTCGCATGGTCGGCGTGATAGCGGAGGCTGGTCAACGAGCACCGCGCCAGACCGGCCAGCACGAGATGCTCCGGTGTCCATTCCCTCGGTACGTTCGGCAGTGTCGGTCCGCCGCGGTCGCTGGTCCCGACCCAGCCCCCGTCGAACGAGACGGCAAACTCGAAAACACGTGCACGGGCGGCCATTTCCGCAGCCTATCTCGTCCGGTCCGTTGCCTACCTTGTCGGAGATGGAGCGACACCGATCTCTCACCGAGGAGGAGTGCTACCTCCGCTGTTACGGCTGGGTCGGCCAGGACGACGACGTGAAGGTGCTCGACCCGCGGGCAGAGTTCTCCCCCGAGATCTCCGCCCTGCTCGCAGAGCGTATGCGCCGCGAGTTCGAGGCGGGTCTGGAGGGCAGGGACGCCGCGGCGGCGTAGCCGCAGCCGCGGCGCGCAGGGCGATCGTCAGCCGAGCTTGGCCAGATAGCGGCCCAGCACCAGCTCCCAGCCTTCGTCGTAGTTGGCGCGTGTCTGCTCCGCATCTGCGCCCAGACGTTCCCAGCCGCGATGCTCGAGCTCGATGCGCGTGCCCCCGCCCTCCGGTGTGAACGTGATCTCGACGTCCGTCGGCGCCGGCGCCTCCGGGTTGACGTGCCAGGCGAATGCCAGTCGCGACGGCGGATCCCAGGCCGTGATCGTCGCCCAGTGACTCCGTTCACCGTTCGTCGAGATCTCGTACACCTCGCCGCCGAGGCGCTCCTCCCACACGACCTCGGCCACCTCGCCGGGATGGAGCGCGTGAGTCTCGAGCGGCCACCACGTCGCCGTCTCGCGGGTGAAGACCTCGAACGCGAGCTCGGGGCTGCACCGCGCCAGGACAGAGCGGGTGACGGGGGCGATGGTCTGCATCTCGGTCATGATTCCTCCTTCTCCTCGTCTTCGTCGATGTCGATGTCGATGGTGACGACCCGTTCGAGGTCGGCCTTGTGCTCCGCCACAGCGACGAGCCGCTCGAGCGCGTCGTCCCAGAACGCCTCGACCCACGCCCGCAGACCCTCGAGGCCGCCGCGGTCGAGCTCGTACATGTGTCGGGTCCCCTCCTCACGGAAACGGACGAGCCCGGCACGCTCGAGCACCCTCAGGTGCTGTGAGACCGCGGGGCGCGACACGGGCAGCCGGTCGGCGATCTCGGTGACCGAGAGCGAGCCGCGCCGGAGCTGGTCGACGATCTCGCGGCGCGTCCCGTCGCCGAGCGCTTCCAGAGTCTTAACGTAAGTATACACTTACCGTAAGTTACAGCTTACGGTTTTGGCTGTCAAGGGACAGCCGTAACTCGCGGTGCGGCTCGGCACCCGCCCGTGGCAGCGGGTCAGCCGCGGAAGCGGTTCGTCAGAGGGGTGCGCCAGTCGCGACCGAAGGCGCGGGGGCGCAACTTCGCACCTGGCGCCGCCTGCCGGCGCTTGTACTCGGCGCGATCGACGAGCGCCAGCGTTCGCTCGACCACGGTGGCGTCGAACTCGGCGAGCAGCTCCTCCCGCGAGCGGTCGAGCTCGACGTACGCCTCCAGCACTGGGTCGAGCAGATCGTACGGCGGCAGCGACTGGTCGTCCCGCTGATCCGCGCGCAGCTCGGCCGTCGGTGGGCGCTCGATCGTCGTCACCGGGATCAGCTCGCGCCCGGCCCGCTCGTTGAGATACCGGGCGAGCCTGAACACGTCGGTCTTGAACACGTCCTTGAGCAGCGCATAGCCGCCCACCATGTCGCCGTAGAGCGTGGCGTACCCAACCGACATCTCCGATTTGTTGCCGGTGGCGATGACGAGCCAGCCGTGCGCGTTCGAGAGGGCCATCAGCATCGTGCCGCGGATCCGCGCCTGCAGGTTCTCGGCGGCCAGCCCCTCGAGCGCTCCCATCGCGTCGTGGAAGGAGCCGGCGATCGCCTCGATCGGAATCTCGCGGAAGTCGACTCCGAGGTTCGTGGACACCTCGCGCGCATCGTCGCGCGTGCCATCCGAGGAGAATCGGGAGGGCATGGACACCGTGTGCACGTGTTCCGAGCCGAGTGCGTCCACGCACAGGGCGGCGGTCAGGGCGGAGTCGATGCCACCGGAGATGCCGAGGACGACATCGGTGAACCCGTTCTTGACGACGTAGTCGTGGACGGCCAGGCACAGCGCCCCGCGCATCTGCTCGAGCTCGGGCGCGAACGGTGCGATCGTCGAAACAACCGGCTCCGCCGGAGCAACGGGTGCCGGAAGCTCCGTGACGGCCGCACTGGGCGGCGCCTCTCGCGAGCGCTCGAGCTCGCGCCGGCGGACGTCGCGAAGCCTGCGCCCTATCGCCTCTGTCGGGTCGAGATCGACGACGAGCAGCGCCTCCGCGAATCCCGGCGCCCGGGCGAGTACCTCTCCCTCGTCGTCGAGCACGACCGAGTGGCCGTCGAACACGAGCTCGTCCTGGCCGCCGACGAGGTTGCAGAACGCGAGGTACGAGGCGTTGTCCCGTGCCCGTGTGATCAGCATCTCCTCGCGGTCTTCGGCCTTGCCCGTGTGGAACGGGGACGCGGAGATGTTCACGATCAGCTGGGCTCCGGCCAATGCGAGATCGGTGGTGGGCGGCCCCGGCTGCCAGATGTCCTCGCAGATCGTCGGTCCGATCAACACCTCGCCCGAGCGCAGGAGCTGGAGATCACGACCCTCGGCGAAGTACCTGTGCTCGTCGAACACTCCGTAGTTCGGCAAGAAGCGCTTGCGCACGGTTGCCTTGACCTCTCCCTCGGCCAGGACGACGCACGCGTTGAAGAGGTCACGCTCGAACACCGGGCAGCCGACGAGGGCGGTAATGCCGGTGCAGGAGCGGGCGATCGCGTCCAACGTCGCCCGCGCGGCCCGCACGAACCCGGGACGGAGAAGAAGGTCCTCCGGCGGGTAGCCGGTCACCGCGAGCTCGGGGAAGAGGACGATGTCGGCGCCGGCACCACGTGCCTCCGCGAGCCACGACTCGATCTTCGCGCGGTTGCCGTCGAGGTCGCCGACGGTCGTGTTGATCTGCGCCAGCGCGAGCCGCATGAAGCGAGCGTACCCGCTCGCGGGCCGGGCTACGATCAGCCTATGCACGAGCGCTTCGCCGCCCTCTATACCGCCGCCATCGCCGACGTGCTCGACGAGCGCGGCCACCGCAACCAGGTGCTGCCACCGGAGCTCCGCCCTCTGCGACCGGGGATGCGACTCGCCGGGCCGGCGTTCACGGTGGAGGGCAGACCCGCTGCCCAGGGTGACTGGGACGCCACGATCCGGAAGACGCTCGCGATGCTGGGGAGCGTTCCGCGCGGGCACGTTGCTGTCTACGAGTGTCAGCACCTCGTATCGGCCCATTTCGGTGAGCTCTCCGCGACCTCGCTGATGGCGCGGGGCGTCGCGGGGTGCGTGATCGACGGCGGCTGCCGGGACACGCATTTCATCGCCGACTCGGGGTTCCCGGTTTTCGCGCGTCATGTGACCCCCGAGGACAGCACCTGGCGCTGGTCGGTGACGGCGACCCAGGTGCCGGTGACCATCGGCAACGTGACGGTCACGCCCGGCGACTGGGTGGTGGCCGACGACGACGGCGTCGTGATCGTCCCCTCGGCCCTGGCCGAAGAGGTGCTCGCCGAGGCCGAGCGGAAGGCCGGTACCGAGAACCGAATCCGGGACGCGGTGCGCGAAGGCGTGTCGCCGCTCGAGGCGTACGACCGTTACGGCACGTTCTGAACGCGCTCTTGGAACTCGAATCGAACTGACGCCGGCGACTCGGACTTCATTCTGATTCGAGTTCTCAGGCGGCGGTGAGTGCCACGAGCAGGCCGCCGTCGCTGTCGTACGCCGGGAAGAAGTCGCCGATCACCGGCTTTACGATCCCGGCCCTGGAGCGGATCTCCAGCCGCTGTCCCAACCGGCGGACGCCCCATTCGCGGACGAGCTCGATCGCCGCCGTGTCCGAGATACCGAGGGTCTGGACGAGGTCGCCGCCCATCAGCTCGCGCTCCTGGAATCCGGTCAGCTCGAACACCCCGCGCCCTGCGGCGAGGATCCGGTGCCCGGCATCGCACACGACGAGACCGGTGGTCGGCGCGGGGTAGTAGTCGTCGAGCAGCTCGAACAGGAACCCGAAGCCGCAGCTTCGGCACTGCGCCGCCTGACTCGAGAACCCATCGCGTCCGTCGTGGTCGATCGAGCGCTCCTTGCAGCGCGGACAGATGAAGAACGGCACGGTCCGATGGTACGCATGCGAGGATGGGCCGCGGATGACCACCTTTCAGGGAGAGCACCGCAAGTGGTGGACCCTGGCGGCGGTGACCTTCGGGCTGTTCATGATCATGCTCGACAACACGGTCGTCAACGTTGCACTGCCGTCGCTCCGTGCCGATCTCGGCCTCCGGCTCTCCGAGCTCCAGTGGGTCGTCGCCGGCTACGCGCTCACGTTCGCGGCGCTGATGCTGATCGGCGGGAAGCTCGCCGACGCGTACGGCAGGAGGCTCCTCTTCGTGATCGGGATGGCGGGCTTCACGCTTGCGTCGTTGTGGTGTGGCCTGTCCGGGTCAGGCGGGGAGCTGATCGCGGCGCGGGTGGCCCAGGGGGTGGGTGCGGCACTGATGAATCCCGCGACGCTGTCCATCATCGCGGCAACGTTCCCGCCGAGGCAGCGCGGGACGGCGATCGGGATCTGGGCCGGCACCGCCGCGCTTGCGCTCGCCATCGGCCCGCTCGTCGGTGGCCTGCTCACGCAGCACCTGTCATGGCATTGGATCTTCTTCGTCAACGTGCCGGTCGGAGTGGTCGGCATCGTCGCGAGCTTCCTCCTCATCGACGAATCTCGCGACGAGACCCACGAGAGCCTCGACATCCCCGGTCTGCTTCTCTCCGCGGTGGGTCTCTTCGCGTTGACCTACGCGCTGATCGAGGCGAACGGCTACGGGTGGGGCTCGCCCCGCATCGTGGGCAGCTTCGCGGTCGCCGTCGTCGCGCTCCTCGCCTTCGTGCTGGTCGAGCGGGGTCGTCGCGCGCCGATGCTCGATCTCACGCTCTTCCGGAATCGCACCTATGTCGGTGCGAACATCGCCGTGCTCCTGGTCTCGCTGGCGATGTTCGGCGTCTTCTTCTTCGTCTCCCTGTACCTGCAGAACGTGCTCCGCTACTCGCCGGTGAAAGCAGGCGCCGCATTCCTGCCGATGACGCTGCTGATCGTGTTCACAGCCCCGGTCGTCGGTCGAATCGTCGATCGGTTGGGATCGCGCTGGCTGGTTGCCGGCGGGATGTCCCTGCTCGCCGTGCACCTCCTTCTCTTCACCCGCCTCGACGAGCGCTCGACCTATCTCTCGGTGCTTCCCGCGCTGGTGATCGGCGGTGTCGGTATCGCCTGCGTGATGACACCCGCAAGCGCGACGGCGATGAAGGCGGTGTCTGTCGACAAGGCGGGTGTCGGCTCGGCCGTGCTCAACGCGTTCCGCCAGGTGGGCGGGTCGACCGGGATCGCGGTGATGGGGGCGATCGTGGCGGCCGAGGCGGGAGGCAGGACGTCGGTGCAGGCGTTCCTCGACGGGTTCCACGCCGCCCTGTACGCCGCTGCGGCCATCGCGATCGTCGGGGCTGCCTTGGCAGGCTGGCTGATTCGACTCGGCGGGACCGCGTCGACCGGGTCAGAAGGGCACGCGTAGCAGCCAGAACGCCGCAAGCCCGAGCGCGATCGCGAGCCAGAGCTGGCGGGTGCGCCACGCCACGAGGGCGGCAAGCGCTGCCGCCGCCAGGCGGATCTCGCCTTCGCCCTGCTCGCCGGCAAGGCCGGGGGTGACGAGCGCCGCGAACACGCTGACGGGGACGAATCGCAGAAACCGGAGCCAGAACGGCGGCAGTTCGGCGTGAAGGTAGAGACCCGCGAGCCGGGACCCGAACGTGACCGCCACCATCCCCACCACGGTGAGCCAGAAGGTCATGCTGGCCCCCAGGGCCTGAACCCGCTCGCGCGGCTCCCGGCTCGGGACTGTGCTTGTCCCCAGAGCTGGAACCCGCTCCCGCGGCTTCCAGCTCGGGAAAACCCCTGAAGCGGCCGCTGCCGCGGCCGGCCGCAACCACACCACACCAGACGAAGAATCGACACAGGGTGTCTCATGGGCCACCCGCCTCCACCGCGTCCGTGCCCGGAGGCTGCGAGACGAACCGGTCTCGGGTCAGCCAGGCCCCCGCAAGGCCGCCGAGAATGCCGGCGGCCAGGATCGTCAGCCCACCCGAGATGTGACGTGAGAGCACCCAGGCGAGGAGCCCCGACCCGGCGGCGACCGCGAGCTCGACACGACCGGTGAGCATCGGCACGAGGAGGGCCAGGAACGCGAGCGGGAAGACGAGGTCGACGCCGACCGCCGCCGGATCGGGGATCGACGCACCGAGCAGCGCGCCGGCGAGCGTTGCCAGGTTCCAGGTCACGAACAGCGACAGCTCGGCCCCCAGGAGGTACGAGAACGTCCGCGCGCGCTCCGCGGTGACGACGCCGTACGCTTCGTCCGTGAGCAGAAAGGCGCCCGTCAGCCGCCGGACGCCGCGGAGCGGAAGCTGTCGCCCGAGCGACAACCCGTAGAGGACATGCCGCACGTTGAGCAGGAGCGTGGTGAGCACGATCTCCGGCCCGCCCGCGCCGCGCCCGAACAGGGCAGCCGCGCTGAACTGCGCGCTGCCCGCGAACACGAGCAACGACAGGGCCTGGGTTTCCACGAGCGACAGACCCGCCTCCCTGGCCGTGAGCGCGTAGGCGATTGCGAACGGCACCACACCGAGCCACAACGGCAGCATCGCCGACCAGCCGGCGCGGAAGGACGAACGCGGCGCAGGCGACATCCGGTCGATCCTACGTCTCTTGTCTCGAGCGCCCGAAAAGCGAACGCCCCCGGCTGCGGCTCCCGGGGGCGTTCTAGGTCGGGGGGAATCCCTGGTCGAGGAGGGCGAAACCGTGACTCTGCGGCCCAGGCACGGTCTCACGGCGCTCCCGCGGTTCCGGGGGTGGCCCCGACAACATCGGCACCCTTGGCGTGGGGCGACGATGCGTGTGCACTGACCATAGGGGACGTGTCCAAAAAAGTCAAGTAGCTCGGTCAAGTGATTTCGACTACGATCTGGTTGACATGAAAAGGGCCTTCGATTCCCTCGCTCGAGGCGTCCGGTTCCCCCTTGCGGGGGAGTCCCAAGCGGCCCCCGCCCCGGTTCACTGAGAACCATGTCCGGCGCCGCCGTCAGGACTGGCTCGCCCACCCCGACGGGGTTCGGCGCCCGCTTGCGCGCGCTCAGAGTCTCGGCGGGGCTCACGCAGACGGATCTCGCGGGCGATCGCTTCTCCAAGGAGTACGTCAGCCAGATGGAGCGCGGCAAGACGCGCCCGACCTATGACACGGTCGCCTGGATTGCTGCGCGTCTCGGCGTCGACCCTGCGTTTCTGCTCAACGGCGTCGCCACCGACACACGGGCGCGCATCGAAGCTGCGCTGACCCGAGCCGAGGCGCTCACCGAGGCAAACGAGACGGAGGACGCGCTCCGCGCGTTCGAGACGGTACGCCCCGACATCGCGCAGACCGGTTCGGATGAGCTCCAGGTCAGGTCGCTCGTCGGCCACGCCCGAGCACTCGTCCGGTCCGGGAGCGTCCGCGACGCGCACGAGCTGCTGCTCGATGCGCGTGCACTCGTGGAAGGTCCCGGCTTCTCCGATGTGGAGCGCGCCGAGGTGCTGTTCCGGCTCGGCGTGTGTCGGTACACGCTCGCCAGCGTGAGCACCGCGATCGGGCTGCTCGACGAGGCGCTTGCGCTCGCGGAAGGCTCGGGTCTGCCCTGTGACGCATTGCGCGCCGACATCCTGCAATGGCGCTCGGCCTGCCGGCGCCGGCAGCGCGACTTCGAAGCTGCGCGCGAGGACGTCGAGCTGGCGCTGGAGCTCGCAGGTGCGACCGACGACCGGCGCACCCTCGCAAACAGCTTCTTCCAGGCCTCCCTCGTTGCGGAGCGCACCGGGCACTGGATACTCGCCCGCACGTACGCGCAGCGGGCAAAGGCGTTGTACGAGGAGCTCGACGACGAGCGGGCGGTCGGCCGGCTCACGCTGAACCTCGGAGGGCTCCACCATCTGCTCGGGCGGCCGGTGGAGGCCGTCGAACATCTGAAGCTGGCCTTCGCGCTCGCCGTCGAGGCGGGCTCGCAGGCCGATGCGGCGCAGGCGGTCGGCAGCCTGGGCACCGTGTACCTGCGGCTCGAGGACTACCCCTCCGCGGAGGAGCATGCGCGGAAAGCGCTCGAGCTGCTGGACGGACGTGAGGACTTCCTCGACGAGATCGGCCAGTCCCAGCTCGTGCTCGGAAGAGCGCTGCTGGAGCTGGGCCGGCTCGATGAGGCGGAGGGGTGTTTCAGGGCTGCGGACGCGACGTTCGAGCAGTACGAGTCCGTCAGCCATCGGGCGGGGGCGTGGGTGGCGCTGGGCGATCTCGCGGGTCGTCGGGGGGACGACCGCGAGGCAGCGCGTCACTACCGGAACGCCGCAGAGGCGCTCCAGGACATCCGCTTCTAGGAGAGGAGGTGCGGCCGCTTGAGCAAGGGAAAGCTGATCCTCGCGATGGCGAACCTCGCCCTGCTTGCGACGCTCTTTGGGAAGTTCCTTCCCAGGTCGACGTGGGCCGACGGCGGAGGTTGGTAGGGCGTAACCGGGGGCTGGTGGAAGACCGGCGACGCTGACGCGTCACTGAGCCGGCCTTCTACACTGGCGCGCACATGCGCGTACCTGCGGCCCTCCTCATTGCCCTCGTGTGCGTCCTGCTCGCCGGGTGCGGAAGCTCCGGCGAGCAGGGCGGCTCGGCCACGGAGACCACGCCGCCGCCCGTCGCGGGCACCATCGAGTCGCTGTGGCGGGAGCCGGGCGACGACATCGCGCTGACCCCGGGGACGTCCGACTACGGTCCCGGGCGAAATCGCGTCTCGTTCCTCGTCGTCGCGAGCGACGGCACGCTTGTCGAACAGCCGTCGGCGAAGGTCTGGGTGGCCCGGAACCTGAAGGAGGCGCCGTTCCTGGAGACGGAGGCGCGCCTCGAGCCGATCGGCGTGCCCGGCGGCGACAAGGCGGACGCCGCGAACCTCTACGTCACCGACGTGAAGCTTCCGGGCCCGGGCAAGTACTGGCTGCTCGCCGAGCCGGTGGGCGGTGAACGCCGGGTGCAGGCGCTCGGGAATCTGGTCGTGGGCAAGCGCGCTGCTGCTCCCGCCCCCGGCGAGCGCGCCGTTGCGGTCGGGAATCCGACCCTCGACTCGGTGGCCGGCGAGCTCCAGGCGCTGACGACCGCGCGCCGCCCCGACCGCGAACTCTACAGGACGACGGTGCGGCAGGCCCTGGCCGAGAAGCAGCCGTTTGTCGTCAGCTTTGCGACCCCTGCGTTCTGCAAGAGCCGTACGTGCGGCCCTGTGGTCGACGTCCTCTCCGCCGTCCGCCAGCGCTTCGCGGGGAGGCCGGTGTCCTTCATCCACGTGGAGATCTACGAGGGCAACGACCCGGCGAACGGCGTCAACGCCTTCGTCGACGCGTGGAACCTCCCGACCGAGCCGTTCACGTTCGTCGTCGACGCGGGCGGGGTCGTCCGCACCAAGCTCGAGGGGGCGTTCTCTGCGGGGGAGCTGACACGGGCGGTGCGCGCGGTGCTCGCGAGGTCTCGTTAGCTCCATCGATCAGGCCGGCTCGGTCTGGGTGTGGTTTCGATGCTCTCCCTGATTCGCCGGAACAGGTTGGCGAGTCGGGGCTGGCCCGATCACGACTCGGGCGCACGATGACCTGACGTCGTCGTCTCGGTGATCACGCCCGCTGGATAGGCTGGCTCGATGGGTCGCATCCTCACCTCGCTGCCGGTCGGCGAGCGCATCGGCATCGCCTTCTCCGGTGGGCTCGACACGTCGGTGGCGGTCGCCTGGATCAGGGAGCGGGGCGGCATCCCGTACGCGTTCACGGCCGACCTCGGACAGTACGACGAGGAGGACGTCGGTTCGATCCCCGGGCGGGCGCTCGAGTACGGCGCGGAAGCCGGGGAAGCGGTCGACTGCCGGGCGGAGCTCGTCCGCGAGGGGCTCGTCGCTCTCCAGTGCGGTGCTTTCCACGTGTCGAGCGCAGGCAAGACGTACTTCAACACGACGCCCCTAGGCCGCGCCGTGACGGGAACGATGCTCGTGCGCGCGATGCACGACCATGGGGTCGACATCTGGGGCGACGGCTCGACGCACAAGGGCAACGACATCGAGCGCTTCTTCCGCTACGGGTTGCTCGTCAACCCCGGCCTTCGCATCTACAAGCCCTGGCTCGATGCGTCCTTCGTGCACGAGCTGGGCGGACGCGCGGAGATGAGCGCGTACCTCGTCGAGCGGGGACTGCCGTATCGGGCAAGCGCGGAGAAGGCCTACTCCACGGACGCCAACATCTGGGGCGCCACGCACGAGGCGAAGGAGCTCGAGCTCCTCGATCGCTCCATGGATCTCGTCCAGCCGCTCATGGGCATCCGCCATTGGGACCCGACGGTCGAGATCGCGCCCGAGACCGTGCGTATCCGGTTCCACGAAGGCTGGCCGGTAGCGATCGATGGCCGCGAGACCGGGAACCAGATCGAGCTGGTGCTCGCAGCCAACGCGATCGGCGGGCGGCACGGGCTCGGCATGTCCGACCAGATCGAGAACCGCATCATCGAAGCCAAGAGCCGCGGCATCTACGAGGCGCCGGGCATGGCCCTGCTCTGGATCGCCTACGAGCGGCTCCTCTCGGCGATCCACAACGAGGCGACGATCGACAACTACCGTACGATGGGCCGCCGGCTCGGACGGCTGCTGTACGAGGGCCGCTGGTTCGATCCGCAGGCGCTGATGCTTCGCCAGAGCCTGCAGAGCTGGGTCGGGCACGCCGTCACCGGCGAGGTGACCGTCGAGCTGCGCCGAGGCGACGACTACACGATCCTCGACACCACGAGCCCGAACACCACGTATCACCCGGAGCGGCTCTCGATGGAACGCGTGGAGGATGCGGCGTTCGGCCCTCTCGACCGCATCGGTCAGCTGACGATGCGCCAGCTCGACCTCGAGGACTCGCGCGCCAAGCTGGAGCTGTACGGCGCCGCAGGGCTCACACACCTGCTCGGGCCGGTGGCGGCGAAGGAGCTCTTGAACTGATAAATCGGAAGGCCGCGCTTTCGCGCGGCCTTCCAGTGGAGAGGAGAGGACGGGGATTCGATCTCCACCCCGCGCACTGGATTCGCCTTCCGTGCGTGATGTCCTTCGCGCCGATCGCGCTCGGCCGTACACTCGATTCATGCCGTCCGAGACACGCCTCACCACCCTCGCCCGGACGGGTGGGTGTGCCGCCAAGTACTCGGCCGCGAGGTTGGAGACGCTGCTCGCGGGACTCGTCACCGCCGATGCGGCGGACCTGCTCGTCGGGCTCGATCCCGCCGACGACGCCGCCGTGTACCGGCTCGACGACGAAACGGCGATCGTGTTCACCGTCGACTTCTTCCCGCCCGTCGTCGACGACCCACGCGACTTCGGAGCGATCGCAGCGACGAACGCCCTGAACGACGTGTTCGCCATGGGCGGCCGGCCGCTGCTGGCGCTCTCGGTGACCGCGTTCCCCGAATCGCTCCCGACCGAGACCCTCGGCGAGGTGCTGGCCGGAGCGGCGGCGGTGGTCACCGCGGCGGGGGCGATCCTCGCCGGAGGCCACACGATTCGCGACGACGAGCCGAAGTACGGCCTGGCCGTGGTCGGCACCGTGCACCCACAGGGCATCTGGCCGAAGACCGGGGCCCAACCGGGCGACGCGGTCTTCCTCACCAAGCCACTCGGCACCGGGCTCGTCCTGCAGGCCGAGCGCGACGGCGTGTGCCCGGACGGGGCACTCGCTGCGGCCGTCGCGGCGATGAAGACGCTGAACCAGGCGGCGGCCGACGGCGTCCGCGGCTTCCGCCCGAACGCCGTCACCGACGTCACCGGCTTCGGCCTGCTCGGACACGCGTACGAGATGGCCTCGCGGAGCGGCGTGCACATCGAGCTCGACGGCGCAGCCCTGCCGATGCTGGATGGGGTGTGCGAGCTTCTTGCGGCGGGCGTGAGAACGGGTGGCGACCGCCGCAACCGGGAGTTCGCCGCGGCGCACGTGGAGAGTCGCGGCGACGCGGTGCTGGAAGCGCTCGGGTACGACCCGCAGACCGCGGGCGGCCTGCTGGTGTCTCTTCCCAACGACCGATCGTTTGCGCTGCAGGCGCACTTCGAGAGCACCGGCCTTCCGCTGTGGCGGATCGGACGTGTGCGGGAAGGCACGGGTGTCGCGCTCACCGGCCACGCGTAGGCCGCCCTTCGCGCTGCGCGGGCTGTGGCCGGCCGAGGTCTCGGCCCGGCGCTATCTGCAGCTCGCGGTCGGCTCGCTGGCCGTCCTCTTCCTCGTCGTCACGAGCGGCGCGTTCGTCCGCCTCACCGCGTCGGGGCTGGGGTGCGACAACTGGCCGCGATGCGGTGACAAGCCCTATCCCGAGACCGGCTATCACGCGTTCGTGGAGTTCGGGAACCGCTTGGTGGCGCTTGTCGGGATCGTCCTGACGCTCGTCACCTGGCTGGCGGCGCGCAAGGTCGATCCGGCCAGGCTGTCTCCCATCGGGAGGCGCATGGCTCTGGCAGCGATGCTCGGGGCCGTTGCGCAGATCCCGCTGGGTGGGGTCACGGTGATCCTCGAGCTGCATCCGGTGGCGGTGATGATGCACTTCTTCCTGGCGCTCGCCGTCGTGGCGTGCGCGGCCGTGGCCGTGCTCGAAGGGCTCCCGCGCGCCCCGGCCGGTGCCGGTCCGGTGGGGCCCGGCTGGTGGCGGCGGCTCGCCCTCGCCGGTGTGCCGGCCGCGGCGGTGCTCGTCGTCAGCGGTGCGGTGGCGACCGCCGCCGGCCCGCACTCGGGCGGAGAGGACATCCGGCGCCTCGGCGTCGCCGTGAACGATGCCGTCTACGTGCACGTCCGTGTCAGCGCCGTGTTCGGGATCGGCTTGCTGCTGATCGGGATCTGGCTCCTGCGCCACCGGTCCAGCGTTCCGGGCCTCGCGCGCCTCGGTGGGCTGCTCCTCGCGGCCACGATTGCTCAGGCGATCCTCGGCGAAGTGCAGTACCGGAACGCGATCCCGTGGGGGATGGTCCTGGCGCACGTGTTCCTGGCGGCGACGATCTGGACGCTCGTGGTGGTCGTCGTCTGGCTCGTCTGGAGGCCGCGGTCGCTCGTCTACGAGGCGGGCGCGGCTGGAGACACCGTTCGCCGGCAGCCTGCGGCAGTGCGCTAAAGCCTGGATCCACCGATCTGCGCGGGTGGTTGCGTCCGTCTGGGCTCGCCAGGCCGCTTCCCGTCCGGGCTTCGGCCCCTTGCGGGGCCTGCACCCGGCCGGTGCGCTCCGCGTCACAGCGGCACCGAACGGGCCTCGGCCCGCCCGTCACCACTGCGCCGCGTCCTGAGGGCCCAGCCGAACGCCCCGCGATCACGCATATCGGTGGATCCAGGTTGATAGGAGATCGTAAGACTTCCGGCCTTGACGGGACGGGGCGTCTCCGCGAACGTAGTGCCGTGAAGCGCGCGATCGTGACTCTGCTCGTGTTCGCACTGCCTGCCGTCG
>JBJXGY010000091.1:0-24361 GCA_046160185.1 Gaiella sp.
GACGCTCGAGCAGCGTCAGCAGCCGTTGCGCTGCCTCGCGCTCCGCGCCCGAGGAGTCCTCGAGCAGGCCGGCGGCACCCCCGACGTAGAGCTGTGACCCGCTCTGCTCCGCGATCTCCACGAACGCTGGCCGCACCAGCCCGAGAAAGGCGCGCTCGCGCGGCCCAAGCCTCGCGTCGTCGAAGCTGCGCCGGATCGCGCTGACTCCGAGCCGCCGGCCGGACACCGTCTCGTTCAGGTACTCGCGACCCCACTCCACGACGCCGGGATCCAGCGCGTCCGGCGACTCGAACACCCGCTTCGTGACTTCGCCCGTCGCCGTGATCACAACCACGATCACCACCTCCGGCCGTAGCTGCAGCACTTCGACGTGCCGCACGATCGCGGTGTCGATCGCCGGCGCCGAGACCAGCGCGAGCAGCCTCGTCGCCTCGGAGAGGGTCTCTGTCGTCCGCTGGAGGGCAGCCTCGACCTCGTGGCGCATCGCTGTCAGGTCAACGGGGAAAGCCTCCGGTTTCCCACCTCCGCTCTCGGCCACGAGCTCGTCGGCGTAGACGCGGTAGCCGGCCTCGGTCGGGACACGTCCCGCGGAGGTGTGTGGATGCATGAGCAGCCCGAGCCCCTCGAGCTCGGCGAGCTCGCTGCGGATCGTCGACGACGACACGGCGAACCCCGCCCGCTCCACCAGGGCGCGCGAGCCCACAGGTTGCCGGCTGGCGACGTACTCCTCGACGACGCGCCGCAACACCTCCCGTTTGCGTGGGCTCAGGTCCACGTACGAATGGTAGTTGCCACCACAGCAGTGGACGGCCCCTCGACGCGCGTCAATCCCGCAGCAGCTTCGCCGTTACCGCCCCGCCGAGGAAGCGCCCCCGGCGGGTCAGTGCGATCGCCGCCGGTCGGCCCTGACGCCGCTCCACGTGGACGAGGCCGCCTCCTTCAAGCTGTTCGAGCATCCTGGAATCTATGCAAGAATCGTCAGCGGTGAGCTCGAACGGCTCGTCCAGTCGCAACCCGAGCATCAGTCGTTCGACCTCCATCGTTGCGGCATCGAGCTCCTCGGTCTCGCACGGTGCCGGCTCACCGCCGAGGCAGGCCCCGACGTACCGCGACACCGACGGCAGGTTGCGTCTGCGCACCGCCGCCGGCCCGGCGCCTTCCCGGGGAAGCGTGGACACCGCTCCGACGCCGATCCCGAGATACGGCGCGGCGTGCCAGTAGCCGAGGTTGTGGTGGGCACGGAGGTCTCGGCCGTTCGCCGCCGCCGAGCCAGGCGCGAGACAGAAGTTCGCCGTCTCGTACCAGCGATACCCGCTACCGGACACCAGGTCGACCACCGCCTCGAAGTAGCCCTCCATCGCCGCTCCCTGCCGCTCGAGCTCATCTGACCATGCGCGGGTGAAGCGCGTGCCCGGCTTGGCCTCGAGCTCGTAGCAGGAGAGGTGCTCGGGCCCGAGCCGCAACGCCTCCATCACGTCGAGCTCGAGATCGGAGGGGCTCTGGCCCGGGATGCCGTAGACGAGATCGAGCGATATGTTGTCGAATCCGGCATCACGAAGAGTGTGCACGGCGCGCCGGACGTGATCGGGGGTCGCCTGCCGCTCGAGCACCTCGAGCAGGCGCGGGGTGAAGCTCTGCGCACCGAGCGAGACGCGGTTGACGCCGCCATCCAGCAACAGCCGCGCCAGCGCGGGCGTCAGCGACTCCGGGTTCGCCTCCACCGTCACCTCGCCGGCCCCGGGCAGGCCGTCCAGCAGCCGCGCGAGCGCGACCGGCTCCGTGAAGGTCGGCGTGCCACCGCCGATGAACACGCTCTCCAGCTCGCCTTTACCCGCCAGGACGTGGCGCTCGCGGGCGAGCTCTGCGAGCAGCGCGTCCACATACCGGCCGTGCTCCCCCAGGCGGCCCACCGAGGTCACGAAGTCGCAGTACCCGCAGCGGTGCACGCAGAACGGCAGGTGCACGTAGAGATGCCGGACGCCGCCCGTCGTCAGCTCCCGTCCTCCCGCTCGGCGAGGTACGCGTCGCGGAGCCGTTTCGGGGCCTTCTCCACCCAGGCGTCCTCGACGAGCTCGCGCACGAGATCCCGTGACGCGCGGGGCAGCGCGACCAGCACCATCGGCCAGCTCTCGTAGTGCGGCGTGAGGAAGAGCACGCCGTCGTTGGCCTCGATCAGGAGAGGCCGCTCGTCGGGGTCGCAGCGAATGGCCAGGGTCTCGCCGTCCTCGCGCAGGCGGCACATGAACGCACCCTTGACCCGCAGCGCGGGGGTGCCGTACGCCATGCCCTCCTCTACGCCCGGCAGCCCGAGCGCGATCTCGACGACGTCCTTCCACCCGAGACCCGCTGCCTTCTGCGGCCGTGCCACCGCGGCTACCGCTTCTTGTCGGAGTCGAGGTTGAGCACCGCGAGGAACGCCTCCTGCGGCACCTCCACCCCGGCCACCTGCTTCATCCGCTTCTTGCCCGCCTTCTGCTTCTCGAGCAGCTTGCGCTTGCGGCTGATGTCCCCGCCGTAGCACTTGGCGAGCACATCCTTGCGCTTCGCCTTCACCGTCTCCCGAGCGATCACACGAGAGCCGATGGCGGCCTGGATCGGCACGTCGAACATCTGCCGCGGGATCTCCTCGCGGAGCTTCTCGACGAGGAGCTTGCCGCGCTCGTACGCGAAGTCGCGGTGGATGATCAGCGACAGCGCGTCCACCTGCTCGTTGGCCACGAGCACGTCCACGCGCACGAGATTGCCGTCGCGGTACCCGGAGAGGTCGTAGTCGAAGCTCGCATACCCGCGCGTGCGCGACTTCAACTGGTCGTAGAAGTCGAGCACGATCTCGCCGAGCGGCAGCTCGTAGACGAGCAGGGCGCGCTCGGTCGACGGATACTCCATGTGGTCGAAGCGCCCTCGCCGGTCGTTGCACAACTCCATCACGGCGCCGACGTAGTCCTTGGGGACGATCACCGAGGCGCGCACGTACGGCTCCTGCACCTCGTCGATCTCCCGCGGCATCTCGGCGGGGTTGTGCACCTCGAGCCAGTCGCCGTTTCGCTGCTTGACGTTGTAGGCGACGTTGGGGGCGGTCACGAGCAGGTCGAGGTCGAACTCCCGCTCGAGCCGCTCGCGGACGATCTCCATGTGCAGCAGGCCGAGGAAGCCGCAGCGGAACCCGAACCCGAGCGCCTGCGATGTTTCCGGCTCGTAGAACAGCGCGCCGTCGTTCAGCTTGAGCTTTTCGAGCGCGTCACGCAGCTCGGGGTAATCATCCGAGTCGGTCGGGAACAGCCCGGCGAAGACCATCGGCTTGACGTCCTTGTAGCCCTCGAGCGGCCCGGCGGCGCCGGCCTTGGCGGTCGTGATCGTGTCACCGACACGCAGACGGGAGACGTCCTTGAGCCCGGTGATCACGTACCCGACCTCGCCGGCGCCGATCGTCTTCACCGGGACGCGCGAAGGGGACATGAACCCGAGCTCCTCCGCGTCGAACCGCGTGTCGTTGGCCATCGTGCGGAGCGCGGTGCCCGTCGCCAGGCGGCCGTCGACCACACGCACGAACGCGATCACGCCGCGGTACTGGTCGTACGACGAGTCGAAGATCAACGCGCGCGCCGGCGCCGACGGGTCGCCTGCCGGGGCGGGGATCCGCTCGATCACGGCATCGAGGACCTGATCGACGTTGACCCCCGTCTTGGCTGAGATGCGCACCACCTCGTCCACCTCGCCCCCGAGCAACCCGGCCACCTCGGCCGCGCGTTCGGCGGGCTCGGCCGAGGGCAGGTCGATCTTGTTGACGACCGGGACGATCTCGAGGTTGTTCTCGATCGCCAGGTACGCGTTGGCCAGTGTCTGCGCCTCGATCCCCTGCGCCGCGTCCACGACCAGCACCGCGCCCTCGCAGGCCTGGAGCGACCGCGACACCTCGTAGGTGAAGTCCACGTGGCCAGGGGTGTCGATCAGGTTCAGCTCGTGGCCCTTCCAGTGCACGCGCACAGCCTGCGCCTTGATCGTGATCCCGCGCTCGCGCTCGAGGTCCATCGAGTCGAGCAGCTGGTCGCGCATGTCCCGATCGGCCACCGTGTCGGTGAGCTGCAGGATGCGGTCGGCCAGCGTCGACTTCCCATGGTCGATGTGGGCGATGATCGAGAAGTTGCGGATACGTGATTGGTCCATGCGTGCGGCCCTCGGGTGATGGTATCCGCGGCCCCGACTGGCACGATCACGCCGTGATCCCGCAAGAGCCCGAGGTGAGAACTGCGGCGAGGGTGCTGCTCATCGACAGAGCCGACCGCGTACTGCTGCTCAGGTGCACCGACCCGGCTCGTCCGGCGCTCCCGTACTGGTTCACGATCGGCGGGGGATGTGAGGTCGGGGAGCCGGTCGCGAGAGCGGCTGTGCGCGAGCTCGAGGAGGAGGTCGGTCTGACTCTCGATCCCGAGGTTCTCGTAGGCCCGTTCGCGGCGCGACACGTGTCGTTCACGTTCGCCGGCAGAGCCGTCGAACAGGACGAGACGTACTTCGCCGCCTTCGTCGACGAGCACGAAGCGACCCTGGAGGGCATGGGTCCCCTCGAGCTCACGGTCGTCGACCGGATCGCCTGGTGGGGCCTCCGAGAGATGAATGACCCCGACTGCGGCGAGACGTTTTTCCCCGGGGACCTGGCCGCCCTGTTCGAGACGGCAATCACCCTCCGACCCGGCTCGCGCCGGTGACGGCTTCCGGCGCTCCAGCGGCCGACGTGACGATCTACGCTGCTCTCCAGTAGGCCGAGCAGCGCGGATCGAGCAAGGAGAGGAATGTCCGGCACCACCGAGCCCCTGATCCTCAGCGAGCGCGATGCGCGTGGTGTGATCCGGCTCACGCTCAACCGCCCGCAGGCGTTCAACGCGCTCTCGGAGGCGATGCTCGACGCGCTACAGGCAGAGCTCGACCGGGTCGCTGCCGATGACACGGCGCGCGCCGTCGTGATCGGCGGCGCGGGCCGAGCCTTCTGCGCCGGCCACGACCTGAAAGAGATGCGCGCCGAGCCCTCACTCGAGTACTACGAGTCGCTGTTCGCGCGCTGCACGCAGATGATGCTGACCGTCCAGCGACTGCCTGTGCCGGTCATCGCCAGAGTGCACGGCATCGCCACCGCCGCCGGTTGCCAGCTCGTCGCGATGTGCGACCTGGCCGTGGCCGCCGACGACGCCCGCCTCGCCGTGAGCGGGATCACCGTCGGGCTCTTCTGCTCCACGCCCGGCGTCGCGCTCACGCGCAACGTGCCACGCAAGGCGGCCTTCGAGATGCTCGTCACCGGTGACTTCGTGACCGCGCACGAGGCGAAGGAACGCGGGCTCGTCAACCGGGTCGTCCCGGCCGAGCAGCTCGACGCGGAGATCGGAACGCTCGTCGCCTCGATCGTGGCCAAGCCGCGCGTCGCCGTCGCGCTCGGCAAGCAGCTCTTCTACCGCCAGCTGGAGCAGGACGTCGAGGCCGCGTACGAGGACGCCGGGCAGACGATGGCCTGCAACATGATGGACGACTCCGCCCTCGAGGGCGTACAGGCCTTCATCGAGAAACGCAGGCCACTGTGGGACGCGCACCGCTGACCAGCGTTGCCGTATGGCCTTCGACGATCACGAGTCCTGCGAGGCCGACCTCGTCGACAGACACCGCAGCAGACCGTCCGACGGCTGCAATACTGCGACCGGGCGCGCAGGGCGCCTCCGGTCCGCGGAAAGGGCAAAGCCCACCTGAGGTCGTGGCGGCATTGTCGTTCGGCCATCTCTTCGGGCCCGGATCGCGGACGTCGGGCGCAGCCGAGAGGAGGCCGTGATGTCCAGCTGTCGCCTTCCCAGCGACCCCAGTCTCGAGAACCTTCGCAAGCAGGCGAAGGCGTTCCTCGAGCGGTACCGCTCCGGCGAGGAACAGACCCTCGCGCTCGTACGGGAGCTCGACCGATCCCCCCGGGCGGGATCGACCTTCAGGCTCTCCGACGCTCAACGAGCCACGGCCCGGCTGTACGGCTTTCCGACCTGGCCGAAGCTGGTACGGCACGTGGAGACCATTCAGGCGTTGTCCCGCTCCCCACACCGGATCGAGGTCAAGGATGCCGCGTCGCCGGCCGAGGCCTTCCTCCTCCTGGCCTGCCTGACGTACGGTGCGGACGACCCGAGCCGGCCCCGACGCGCTCTGGAGGTGCTCGCATCGCAGCCCGGCCTGCCGGCATCGTCGATTCACGTCGCCGCGGCCGCAGGGGATGTTGCCGCCGTCCGGAACCTCCTCGCCGACGACGGTCGGCTGGCGTCGACTGCCGGAGGGCCGCATCGGTGGGATCCACTCCTCTATCTCGCGTACTCGCGGGTGGCGCCCGAGGGATGCGATCATCTCGCCGCCGCGGGGGCGCTTCTCGAGGAGGGAGCCGACCCCAACGCGGGCTACCTCTGGGAGGGCGAGTGCATCTTCACGGCGCTGACCGGCGTCTTCGGCGGCGGCGAGGGCGGCAACAGCCAGCCACCCCACCCGGCGGGTCTCGAGCTCGCCCGCCTGCTGCTCGACGCGGGTGCCGACCCGAACGACGACCAGACGCTCTACAACCGGCTTTTCCGTCCCGACGACGACCACCTCGAGCTTCTCTTCTCGTACGGGCTCGGCCGAGGCCACGGCGGCCCCTGGAACAGGTTGCTCGGGGGGTCACCGGACGGGCCGCGGATCATGCTGGAGGACCAGCTGCTGTTCGCAAGCGCGAACGGGTTCGAGGATCGCGTCGAGCTCCTGCTCAACCACGGCGTCGACGCGAACGGCCGTGGCAGCGGCCACCCGGCGCTGCGGGGTCGCTCGGCGGTCGAGCTCGCGATCGAGACCGGGAGCGGTCGTGCCCTACAAGCCCTCCTTTCCGCGGGTGCGGCGATGCCGGAGCTCGACGACATCGACCGCATGTTGGCGGCCCTCGCCGCCGGTGATCGTGGGGCGGTCGAGGCGCTGCTCGCCCGCGACCGAACGCTCATCGGTGAGGCGATCGCTCGCGCCCCGGCGCGGGTGATTTCGGCCGCCGACCTCGGAAGAAGCGAGGCAGTCCGGCTCCTGGTCGAGCACGGATTCGACGTCAACCATCGCGACGGCCGGACAGCTCTCCATGCCGCCGCCTGGAACGGCGACCAGGCGATGGTCGAGCTGCTGCTCTCGCTGGGCGCCGATCCGACGATCCGCGACCGCAACCACGATGGCACGCCCGCGGCATGGGCCCGGCACAACGGCCACGTCGAGCTTGCTCGGAGGCTCGAGGCTGGATAGCGTGCCTCGCACGAACGAGTCGGCGATCGCGCCCGTCAGAGCAGTGCCCGCTGAGAGGCAGCGCGGACAGGATCAGCGACATTCGGGGTCGCGCCCTTCGATGCCGGCGCGGCCGCCTCGCTCACAGGCCGCAGTTGGTTGAGCCCCGCGACCAGGAATCGCGAAGAAGTGCTGACTCGTCCCGCTCGATACCCGGTGTACCGTTGACCGCGACCCCGAAGACGAGGAGCACGACGTGGCAGAGGACAGCCTGACCATCATCGACAACCGCACCGGCAAGGAGTACACGGTGCCGATCGTCGACGGCACGATCCACGCCACCGAGCTGACGAAGATCAGCGTGGCCGAAGGTGACCACGGCCTCCTCTCCTACGATCCCGCCTTCCTCAACACCGCCTCCTGTCGCAGCACGATCACCTACATCGACGGCGACGCCGGCATCCTCCGCTATCGCGGCTACCCCATCGAACAGGTTGCCGAGGCTGCCACCTTCCTCGAGACCGCATACCTGCTGCTGGAGGGCGAGTTGCCGACCGCCGCCCAGCTGGCCACGTTCGAGGAGGATGTGCGCTACCACACCTACGTCCACCAGAACGTGACGAAGTTCCTCGAGGGGTTCCGCTACGACGCACACCCGATGGGGATGCTGCTCGGCGCGGTCGGCGCGCTCTCCACCTTCTATCCGGACGCCAAGGAGATCGGGAACGCCGAGGGTCGCTACCTGCAGCGCATCCGCCTGCTGGCGAAGATGCCCACGATCGCCGCCTACATCTTCCGGCACTCCCGCGGGCTCCCCTACGTGCTGCCGCGCAACGACCTCGATTACATCGGCAACTACGTGAACATGACCTTCGAGATCGGGGGCCGGCACGAACCGAACCCGGTGCTGCAGCGCGCGCTCGAGATCCTGCTCATCCTGCACGCCGACCACGAGCAGAACTGCTCGACGAGCGCGGTGCGCTCGGTCGGCTCCTCCCATGTCGACCCCTTCTCGGCCGTCTCGGCCGGGATCGCCGCGCTCTACGGGCCGCTGCACGGTGGCGCCAACGAGGCCGTGCTCCGCATGCTCGACGAGATCGGGGACAAGAGCCGCGTGCCCGAGTTCATCGACGGGGTGAAGGACGGCAAGGGACGGCTGATGGGCTTCGGGCATCGCGTGTACAAGAGCTACGACCCGCGGGCGAAGCTGATCAAGCGCGTGGCGGACGAGGTCTTCGAGCAGACAGGGCTCAACCCGGCGCTCGAGATCGCCCTGGAGCTCGAGAAGATCGCGCTCGAGGACGAGTACTTCGTCAGCCGCAAGCTCTACCCCAACGTCGACTTCTACTCCGGCCTCATCTACCAGGCAATGGGCTACCCCACCGATTACTTCACGGTGCTGTTCGCGCTCGGACGGCTCCCGGGCTGGATCGCCCAGTGGGAGGAGATGCTCGGGGACAAGGAGCAGAAGATCGCCCGGCCGCGCCAAGTGTACGTGGGGGCCGCGGAGCGGACGTTCGTGCCGCGTACGGATCGCGGCTGACCTGGCACGGGAGGGCGTCGGCCGCACGCCGACCTTCCTGCCGGTTACGTGGGGTGGGCTCGGACGATCTGCATGTGCGCGAACACGCGCAGGGTCGGCGGCCAGCGCAAAGCGGCGCGACGCCAGGCTCGCTGCCCGGCCACAGGCGATCGTGCCGCCGAGGAGGCGCTCCGCTGCATCGTCCGTGCCCGTTGGTTGCGAACGAGCGAGACGGCGTAGCGCAGGCCACGACCTGGGTGGTAGTAGTCCCGCGCAGCCACCCTGAAGCCCGACGCCGCGAGAAGCGCGTCCAGCGCCCGCCCGTCGAGCGCGTACTGGTAGAAGGTCGCGCCCTCCGCGACCGACTCCTCCTGCCAGCGCGACAGTCTCGCTCGCAGCAGCCTCCGCGAGAGGTTGAGGTACGGCACCGAGAGGAGCAGCGTGCCGTCGGGCCGCAGAATCCTTCGCGCCTCGGCCAGAATCGCCGGACTGCCCTCGGGATCGTGCTCGATCACGCCGAGGGAGACGTACGCGTCGAACGACGCGTCGGCAAACGGCAGCTCCTCGAGCCGCCCCTCGCGCGCGTCGTGGTCGGGGAAGGCACGAAGCTGCGCATCGATCGCCGCGCGACTGAAATCGATGCCGACCACGTCGGCGCCCGCCTGCGCAAGCAACTCCGAATAGATGCCGAGCCCGCACCCGCCCTCCAGCACCCGGTCGCCGGCCCCGACCGCCGAGAGCAGAAAGTCCGTCACCGGCGAGCGCCTGGCATCGTCGAGCGCCCGCTCGAGCGACGTCTCCGCCCAGAGCTCGTCCCAGTAGCCCTCGTCGGCCGTCTGCAGATAGAACGCCAGCACGCCCGCCGCGTGATCGCGCAACACGCTCGGGCGAAGGTCCGCGGCACCCACGCGCAACAGTGTAGGAGCATCCTCGCCGGCCGATCTACCGGGCGCAGTCATGCGGTGCGTGCACGGAAGACAGGTGCTTACGACGTGAAGAGATCGTCCTCGGCGCTCGGAGGCCGGCGCCGGAGCGCGAGGATCGACTCCAGCTCGCGCACGCCGAGCAGGCGGCACGCGGCGAGAAACACCGCCAGACCCGCTGCGAGCGCCAGCGCCATCGACACGATCTGACCGCCCAGGCCGCGCCCGAGCACCTCGTCGACCCCCCACCACACCGCGAACGCCACCGCTGCGAGTGGCAGGGACGCGAGAAGCACACGACCGTTCGCCACGAGCACGGACGCCAGGTCGAGCGATCCCACTCGCCGCCGCAGGCTCCAGAGCAAGAGGGCGCTACCGAGCACGTTGGCGACCGAGACCGCGAGCGGGATGCCCCACACGCCGAAGCGGTAGAAGGCGGTGTAGAGACCGACGTTGAGGATCACGTTGACGCCGGCCACGGCGGTCGGCACCCAGCTCTCCTGCAGGCCGTAGAAGGCCCGGTTCAGCATCAGCATCCAGCCGTTGAAGGCGAGGCCGAGCGCGAACGCTGCGAGGGCGCCCGCGACGATCGGGGTATCGACCTGCTCGAATTCTCCCCGTTCGAACACCAGCCGCACGATCGGCTCGGCGAGGACCGCCGTGACCACGGCGGCAGGGATCATCAGGAAGCCGATCTGCCGCAGGCCGAGTTCGACCGTGCGACCGAACTCCCGCATGTCCTGGCGCGCTGCGATCCGCGACAAGAGGGGAAAGAGCACCGTCGTCACCGCCACCGCAAACAGCCCCTGCGGCAGCATGTACAGCCTGAACGCGTTGTTGATCGCCCGTGGCGCCAGGTTCGGATCGATCAGGCGCGATGCGAAAGCGGTGCCGATCACGGCGTTGACGTTGATCAGGCCGAGGGTCAGCGTGACGGGCAACATCAGCCCGAAGAGCCTGCGAAGCGCAGGGTCGCGCCAGTCGATGACGACCTGCAGCCGCCCGTCGAGCCCGCGCAACCAGGGCAGCGGCAGCACAAACTGGATCACCGTCGCCACGAGGATCGCGCCGGCGTAGACGTACAGCTCGCTGCCCGTGGTATCGGCGAAAGGGACGCCGATGCCGAGGCCGGCGATGATCGCGAGATTCCAGAACACCGGCGTCAGCGCGGGCACGGAGAACTGGTCGTAGGCGTTGAGGATCCCCACCACGATCCCGGACATCCCGAGCAGCACCACGATCGGGAACAGGACACGCGACAGCCCGACCGCGAGGTCGGCATCTCCTCCGGGGTCGCCGAAGATCCCGATCACGAGCGGCGCCAGCAGCGTGAACAGCGCCGTCAAGGCCGTCAGCCCGAGCAGCACCAACCAGAAGGCGGAGGAGGCAACCCTCCAGGCACGCTTGCGTTCCCCCTTCTCGAGCAGTTCGCTGAAGACGGGGACGAACGCGCCGGAGAGGGCAAGGTCGGCGACCAGAGCGCGCACCAGGTTCGGGATCTGGAACGCAACCTCGAACGCGTTGATCGCACCGGTGATCCCGAACAGCGCCGCGGCGACCATCTCGCGGACGAGACCGATGACCCGCGAGATGCCGGTGGCGACACCGAAGATCAGCGTGTTGTGGGCGAGACGCCGTCGCGAGCGGTCGCGGGCGCCCCTGGATGGCGGCTCCGTCACCCCCGTAGCATCACCAACGGCCCGGCGCGCGCGCCTCAGGTCCGCCGTGCGACCCGGGCACTGTCGAGCGCGGCCACGATCGCGTCGGCGTCGTAGACGCAGCCGCCCCAGACGCCGCCCGCAAGGGACTGCAGCCGTGCCCACACTGCCGTCTCGCCCGGTAGCTGCGGATCGGGGGCCACGTCGGCTCGCAGCTCACGCTCCGCCAGCACGGCCGTGCCGCGTTCCGCCCCGAACTCCTCACCGCCCGCGCCAACGAGGTCGATCGAGGCGGTGAGCGCCGCGGTGTCGACGACCACGCTGACGAGGTCGCCGTCGAGCAACTTCCCGATCGGCCCGCCTTCCAGCGCCTCAGGCCCGACGTGCCCCACGCAGGCTCCGGTCGAGACACCTGAGAAGCGCGCGTCGGTGATCAGCGCCACCTCCCGGCCGAACGGCAGGAACTTGAGGGCCGAGGTCAGCTGGTAGGTCTCCTCCATCCCCGACCCGAGCGGGCCCCGGCCGCAGAGCACGAGCACATCGCCTGCGCGGACGCCGGTCTCCCCACCCGCCTTGATCGCCGCGATCGCCTGGCGCTCGCTGGTGAACACGCGCGCCGGCCCCACGTGCCGGTAGACGCCGCGGTCGTCGAGGAGCGAGCGGTCGATGGCGGTGCTCTTGACGACGCTGCCGGCCGGCGCGAGGTTGCCGCCGGGGAAGCACACGGTCGAGGTCATGCCCTTCTCGCGCGCCCGGTGTGGCGGGCTGATCACGTCGTCGGCGTCGACACCATCCGCCTCCAGCAGCCGTGCCCTGCAGCGCCAGCGACGCTCGCTCTCCTGCCACTCGTCGAGCGTCTCGTCCCACGTGCGCCCCTCGACCGTTGTCGCGCGCACGTCGAGCAGTCCGAGCGCACGCAGGTGCAGCATCACCTCGGGCACCCCTCCGGCCAGGAAGACGCGCACGGTCGGATGGTTGCGGGGGCCGTTCGGCAGGGCGTCCACGAGACGGGGCACCGACGCGTTCACGTGGCGCCAGTCGTCGACCTCCGGCCGTCGCAGGCCCGCGCTGTGCGCGATCGCCGGTATGTGAATGAGCAGGTTGGTGGAACCGCCGAACGCGGCATGGGCCAGCATCGCGTTCTCCACCGCCCCGTCCGTGAGCACGTCACCGACCGTCGATCCCGCCTGCCACTGCGCCGCCACCGCGGCGGCAGTGCGACGCGCCACGTCCAGCCACACCGGCTGCCCGGAAGGCGCGAGCGCGGCATGGCTCACGGTCAAGCCGAGCGCCTCCGCCACCACCTGCGCCGTGGCGGCGGTGCCCAGGAACTGACAGCCTCCGCCCGGAGACGCGCACGCGCGGCAGCCGAGGTCGGCGGCTTCCTCCAGCGTGACGAGGCCGTGCGCGAAACGTGCGCCCAGGGTCTGCACCGCCCCGGCGTCTTCCCCGGACCGCGGTGGCAGCGTGACCCCGCCCGGCACGATCGCCCCGGCCAGGTCGCGGAAGGCTGCGACGGCCATGAGCATGGCCGGCAGGCCCTTGTCGCAGGTGCCGATGCCGATCACGCCGCGGCGCAGAGGCAGGGAACGCACAAGCCGCTTGAGCACGACGGCGGCGTCGTTGCGGTAGGCGAGCGAGTCGAACATGCCCGTCGTCCCCTGGGTACGGCCGTCGCACGGGTCGGAGACGGCCGCCGCGAAGGGGAGCAGTCCGTGCCGGTCGAGCTCGAGGGCCGCCTCCTTCACGAGCAGGCCCACCTCCCAGTGCCCGGTGTGGTAGCCGAGCGCGACCGGGGTGCCGTCGTCCGCCCGCAGCCCGCCCTGCGTGGAGAGGATCAGCACCTGCTCACGGCCGACCTTGGAGGCTTCCCAGCCCATGCCGGCGTTCTGCGTGAGCCCGAAGAGGTCGCCGGAGGGCCGTTCGCGGAGGAACGCCTCGTCCAACGGCAACGCGCCGCCGGGCCCTGCTGCCGCAGTCTCGACCCGGTGCAGATCGGGGTCGCCGGTCACCTCGGAGGGGCCGTCAGTTGTAACGGCCGAGCTCGCGTGCCGTCTCGCACATGACCTCGATCAGACCGGGTTTGGCGTCGAAGATCTGCCCCGTCGACCGCAGCACATAGCCGCCGCCGGCCATGGCCGCGTCGAGGCACCGGCGCACCTCCTCCTTCACCGCCGCCTCGTCCGCCTCGTGCAGCAGATGCTCGTTGAAGCCGCCGAAGAGACACACCTTGTCGCCGATGCGGCGCTTCGCGTCCGCGAGGTCGACGTCCCCCGAGGAGCGATCCGAGGTGAGCGTCTCGATCGCGTCGGGCCCGGTCGCCGCCATGTCCTCGAGGATCTGGGTGGCCCGGCCGCAGTTGTGGAAGCTGACCATGTAGCCGGCGTCGTGCGCCGCCTGCACGCACTCCTTCTCGTAGGGCTGCATGAACTCGAGGAAGTGGTCCCGCGCGACACCCACCCCGACCCACGTCTCGTTCATGGAGATCGAGTGGATGCCTGTCTCGCCGAGGCGACGGTAGAAGCCCTTGAGCCAGTCGGTGCAGATGCGCATGAGGTCGTGAACGAACTGCGGCCGGTCGTAGATGTCCATGGAGAGATCGACCAGGCCGCGGATCTCGGAGGCCATGTCCCACGGCCCGATCACGTGGTGCAGCCACCAGGCCTCGGCGCCGACCTTCTCGGTCATGCCGCGCAGCACGGTCATGTCGTAGACGTCGGCCGAGGGGAAGTGGCGTAGCGCGGGCAGCTTCCTCTCGGGCTCGTCGCCCTTGAGCAGGAAGTCGTGGCAGGAGGTGCCAAAGCCGTCCTCGGTGCGGTAGGAGTAGTCGAGCTCTCCGTCCGGCGTGCGGATCGTGTGCTGGTGCTCACGCCAGCTGTCGCCGCGGGCCGTCTCGACGATCGTCTCCTCCCATGTGTCCGTCACGAAGGGGCGTGGGAAGAGCATGCGCGGCCAGATCTCGTGCTCGCCGATGTGCTGCGAGTAGGTGGTGATCATCGGGTCGAGCCCGAGATCCTGTTGCATCTTCACGATCGACCCCATCGGGTCGTCGATCCAATCCTGGAAGAGGTCGAGGAAGCTCTGGTCGGGCCGGCGCAGCTTCTTGATCATCGGCAGCCCCAGCCAGCAGTGGATCGGCACGCGGTCCGGCACCCCCCGCTCGAACGCGATACGGGTCCTCTCGGCAGTCTTCATCGGGGTGTCTCCCTTCGCTCGGCGGCGACAGGCTCGCGCCAGGCGCTCGGTTCGCAGCTCGCGATCACGGACTGCACGATGGCATGCAGGGTAGCTAGGTGCTGCGCGGCCGCGCTCGAACAGACCACCGCCCGGAGCGACGCCGCCGCCTCGCACGGGCTGTGTCGGCACGGCGGGAGGCGTGGGCCGCGTACGAGCTCGCCGCACCGCCGCTCGCGAACCTGGAGACCATGCCGGGCATCCACGATCCCGCCCAGCGCACGCTCGATGATCTCACGCGCCTCGAGCGCCTCGGCGAGCTCGGACGTACCACTCTGATCGTCGGCTGTCTCACGATATGGCACGACGCGGACGAGCGTACCGCATTCAACAGTGACTTTCAACTGGCAGTTTCTACCGATTAGTGCCATAATGCGGTACCATGGCGAACGCAGCCGATGGAGCCCAGGCAATCGACCGCGCCGCACAGATCCTTGTGCAGCTGGTCGAGAGCGACGAGACGGTGACGCTCGCCGGCGTGATCGAGGAGACCAACCTGCCGAAGTCGACCGCGGCACGGCTGCTGCGAGCGCTCGAGCGCAACGGCCTCGCGCAGCGCCGCGCGGGCGGCGGCTTCCGGCCTGGCCCCGTGCTCGTCGACTACGCGCGGCGCGACTCGAGCGTCGGCGATCTCGCGGTGCTCGCCTGGCCGTTCCTGCAACGGCTCGGCCGGACCACGGGGGAGACCGCGAACATCGCCATACCCACCCCGGGCGGCGTCGCCCGGCTCGCGCAGGTCGACTCGAACCATCCGCTGGGCGGCGGTAACTGGGTCGGCCACCGGATCCCCGTCCACGCGTCGTCCATGGGCAAGGTGTTCATGGCCTTCGGCGCTGCCCAGCCGCCGTTCGGGCGCCTCGCCAAGCTCGGCCCGGCCACGATCACCAGCCTCCCCGAGCTCTTGCGCGTCCTCGAGGTGGTGCGCAAGCAGGGCTACGCGACAACCTGGGACGAGCTCGACGACGGCCTCTGCTCCGCGGCCGCTCCGGTCCGCGGATCGCGTGGCACGGTGATCGCCGCCGTCTCCGTATCGGCGCCCACCGTACGCAGCACACCCGAACGTCTGACCGAGCTGGCGCACATGGTCGTGGAGGAAGCGTCCGCGCTGGCCGAGCACATACGACTGTTCCACCCACGAGGAGAGAGATGAAGCCCGAGGAGATCCTGCAAGCGCTCTACGACTACACGCTGGTCGGCAACAAGCCGGAGGTGGTGGAGTTGACCAACAAGGGCATCGAGCTCGGCATGGCGCCCGAGACGATGCTGTTCGATGCACTGATCCCGGCGCTCGAGGAGGTCGGCGCCCGTTTCGAACGCGGCGACTTCTTCGTGCCGGAGATGCTGATCGCGGGCCGCGCCATGACCGGTGCCCTCGACCTGCTCCGCCCGCTGCTCGCCGCGACGGACGCCGAGCCGATCGGCACCTTCCTCATGGGCACCGTGAAGGGCGACGTGCACGACATCGGCAAGAACCTCGTGGACATCATGCTCGAGGGCGCCGGCTTCAAGGTCGTGGACATCGGCGTGCAGGTGGCCCCGGAGAAGTTCGTGGAGGCGATCCACGAGCACAAGCCGGACGTGGTCGGCTTCTCCGCCTTCCTCACCACGACGATGCCGATGTTCAAGGTCAACATCGAGGTGATCGAGAAGGCAGGACTCCGCGACGACGTGATCATCCTGGTCGGCGGCGCTCCCGTCACCCAGGAGTATGCGGACGTGGTCGGCGCCGACGGGTATGCACCGGATGCGGCCACGGCCACGCGACGGGCGAAGGAGTTGCTTGCGGAGCGGCGCGCGGCGGTGGCAGCGTGATACACACCGTGATCAGCTCGCACGCGCGCGAGGTCGTGATCGGCCCGGACCAGCCTTTCTGCATCGTCGGGGAGCGCATCAACCCCACCGGGCGCAAGGCGTTCGCCGAGGCGTTACGGGCAGGCGACCTCTCCGAGATCGTGAAGGACGTGGATGACCAGGAGAAGGCCGGCGCCCATGTGCTCGACGTGAACATGGGCGTGCCGCTGACCGACGAGGCGGAGCTCCTGGCCAACGCGATCCAGCTCGTCCAGGAGCACACCGAGCTCCCGATCTGCATCGACTCCTCCGTGGTCGAGGCGCTCGCCGCCGGGCTCGCCGTCTACCAGGGAAAGGCGCTTGTCAACTCCGTCACGTGCGAGCGTGACCGGCTGGAGCAGGTGCTTCCACTGGTCAAGGAGCACGGCGCCGCCATCATCTGCCTGGTCAACGACGAGACGGGCATCCCCCAGACCGCCGACGAGCGCCTCGAGGTCTGCGAACGGCTGGTCGAGATCGTGCACGGCGAGTTCGAGATCCCGCTCGAGGACATCGTCATCGACCCCCTGGCGATGACCGTCGGCGCCGACCCGCACGCGGTCGTGGTCACCCTGGAGACGATCAGCCGCATCCGCGACCGCTTCGAGCTGAACATGACCCTGGGCGCCTCCAACGTCTCCTTCGGCCTGCCCGGCCGCCATGCGATCAACTCGGGCTTTCTCGTCGCCGCCAGCTTCGCCGGTCTCACGAGCGCGATCATGGACGCCCGCACGGCCCAGACGATCGAGGCCTGCCGTGTCGCCGACCTGCTCGCTGGACGCGATGAGTGGGGCACGAACTGGATCGCCGCGCACCGCCAGGCCCAGGCGCACGCCCAAGTCGCCTGAACGGCCCGTGATCGACGCCGCTCCCACGAGGCTCGCACTCCGTTTCGAGCCGTCCGGTGTCGCCGTCCGCGTTCCCCCCGGCGTCACCATCTTCGACGCGGCCGCCTGGAACGGTGTCGCCATCGACTCGACCTGCGGCGCGCACGGCACCTGCAAGAAATGCCGCGTCCGCATCGTGGACGGGTCGAGCGCCGTCACGACACTCGACCTCCGGGCGTTCACGCACGGCGAGCTGGAGGACGGCTGGCGCCTGGCATGCCGTGCCGAGGCTGCAGCAGACCTCGTGATCGACGTGCCGCCACTTGCCACCCGTCCGAAGGCGGCGACCGCCGGCGTCGGGCGCCAGGTGATCCTGCGTCCAAACCTGCAGAAGCGGTTCGTCCGCCTGGCCGAACCGACATTGCAGGACCAGCGGACAGATCTCGAGCGCGTCATCGACGCTGTCGACGATCTCGAGCTCCGGGCCGACATCGGCGCGCTCCGGGAGCTGCCGCGCACGCTTCGGGAGTCCGGCTGGGAGGTGACGCTGGTCGTGCTCGACGACCTGATCGTCGCCGTCGAGCCGGGCGACACGACCGCTGCGATGCACGGGCTTGCCTTCGACCTCGGCACCACCACCGTGGTGGCCACCCTGCTCGACCTCGTCACGGGCACGCCCCTCGCAGTGCGTTCCATGCTCAACCGCCAGCAACCGTTCGGCGCAGACGTGATCTCCCGCATCTCGGCGACGATGCTCGACCCCACGGCGCTTGCCCGCCTGCGCGACCTAGCGCGCGAGACGCTGGCCACCCTTGCCGCAGAGACGATCGAGGCGGCCGGGCTCGCGCCCGAGCAGGTGTACGAGGCCGCCCTGGCGGGCAATGCGACCATGACGCAGCTCGTGCTCGGGATCGACCCGGAACCGGTCGGCGTCGCACCGTTCATCATGGCCGCCCGCAGCTATCCCGAGCTGCCGGTTGCCGAGCTCGGCCTCACACTCCACCCCGGCGCGCGCGCGACCGTGTTCCCCGCGCTCGGTGCCTACGTCGGCGGGGACATCGTCGCCGGACTGCTGGCCACCGGGATGACCCGCGACCGGCGCCTGCGACTCTTCATCGACGTCGGCACCAACTGCGAGCTCGCCCTCGGCAACAGCGAGCGCGTCGTCTGCACCGCGGCACCAGCAGGCCCCGCCTTCGAGGCCGCACAGATCCGCTGCGGCATGCGGGCGGCGGACGGTGCAGTCGAGGGCGTACGGATCGCCGGCCAGGAGCTCGAGCTGACCGTGATCGGCGACGTGCCGCCGGTGGGCATCTGTGGCTCAGGCCTGGTCGACGCGGTCGCGGAGCTCGTCCGCACGGGGCTGCTCGACGCCTCGGGCCGCCTCGTCGAGCGCGACGGTGCGCCACTGCTCGCCGACCGCCTGTGGACACGACCGGACGGCGAGCGGGTCTTCGTCCTCGCCTGGCAGGGTGAGGAGGGCGATCTCGACGCCGCCGTCTACCTCTCCCAGCGCGACGTCCGCGAGCTGCAGTTCGCGAAGGCCTCGATCGCCACCGGCTGGCGCATCCTCCTCGAGGAGCTCGGGGTGGAAATCCAGGAGATCCAGCAGGTGCTGCTGGCCGGGTCGTTCGGGTCGTACCTCTCCCCCGCCTCCGCCGTGCGTATCGGTCTCGTTCCCGCTTTGCCGACGACGCGTATCGTCTCGGCGGGCAACGTGGCGGGTGAAGGGGCGAAGATGGCCCTGCTCTCCGTGCAGGAACGGCATGCGGCCGCGACGATCCTCGAACAGGTCGAGTACGTCGAGCTCTCCGACCGTGAGGACTTCAACGACCGCTTCGTCGAGCAGCTGGCCTTCCCGGAGCTCCCGTGACGGAGCCCGTGGCCGTCGTCGGGGCCTCCCTCGTCGGGCGCTCGTGGGCGATCGTGTTCGCGCGTGCCGGCCATCCGGTCCGCTTGTGGGACAGCAGCGCCGCCGTCCTGGAGGAGGCGCTGGACTCGATTGCCGGTGGGCTCCATGAGCTCGCCGAGCTCGGGCTGCTGGGAGAGGAGACCGCGGCCGTTCGCGCCAGGGTGGCGGCCGCCGGCTCGCTGGGTGACGCAGCGGAGAGCGCGGGCTACGTCCAGGAGTGCACCTCGGAAAGCCTCGATTCGAAGCGCGCGGTGTTCGAGCAGCTCGACGAGGCGGCTCCCCAGGAGTGCGTGCTCGCCAGCTCCTCCTCGACCCTCCGCACGTCGCTGTTCGCCTCCACGCTGCCGGGCCGCGGCCGCTGCCTCGTCGCCCATCCCATCAACCCTCCCCACCTGGCGCCGATCGTGGAGCTCTCCCCCGCGCCGTTCACGGAGCAGTGGGCGGTGGAGAGAGCACGAGAGCTGCACGAGCAGGCCGGCATGTCACCGATCCTCGTGCGTCGTGAGATCGACGGCTTCGTGCTCAACCGGCTGCAGGCCGCCCTGCTGGCCGAGGCGTGGCAGCTCGTCGCCGACGGCTACGTCTCCGTGGACGACGTCGACAGAACGGTGCGGGACGGCCTCGGGTTGCGCTGGTCGTTCATGGGGCCCTTCGAGACGATCGACCTCAACGCGCCGGGCGGGCTCGGCGACTACGCCCGCCTGTACGGGCGCAACCTCCAGGCGCTCGTCCGCGACCGCCGCTACGGCGAGCTCGAGGATGCGCTGATAGACACGGTCGAGGCCGAACGGCGTGCGATCATCCCCCGCGACGAGCTGGCCGCGCGGCAGGCATGGCGCAACCGCCGCCTGGCGCGGCTGGCGGCGCACCGCAAGACGGTAGAGACCGAGGAGGGGACGAGTCGAGAACGATGAGCGAGCGCAAGGCCATCATCACCTGTGCCGTCACCGGCTCCATCCACACGCCGACGATGTCGCCGCACCTGCCGGTGACCCCGGAGGAGATCGCCTCCGAGGCGGTCGCAGCAGCCGAGGCCGGAGCGGCGATCGTGCACCTCCACGCGAGAGACCCCGAGACGGGCGAGCCGAAGCAGGATACGGAGCTCTTCCGTCGCTTCCTGCCGACGATCGCGGCGCAGAGCGACGTCGTCGTCAACATCACCACCGGCGGCTCGGCGGCGATGACCGTGGAGAACCGCATGGGGCCTGCAGCCACGCTGGCGCCCGAGCTCGCATCGCTGAACATGGGCTCGATGAACTTCGGTCTCTACGAGATGATCCCGCGCTACGACACGTGGCGCGAGCCCTGGGAGCTTCCCTACCTGGAAGGATCGCGCGACCGGATCTTCAAGAACACGTTCGCCGACATCGAGGCGATCCTGGCCGCGTGCGGCGCCAACGGGACGCGCTTCGAGATCGAGTGCTACGACATCGGGCACCTGTATACCGCCGCCCACTTCGCCGACCGCGGGCTACTCCAGGCTCCGCTCTTCATCCAATCGGTGTTCGGCATCCGCGGCGGCATCGGCTCGCATCCCGAGGACGTCGCGCACATGAAACGGACCGCGGATCGTCTCTTCGGCAGCGACTACGTGTGGTCGGTGCTGGGCGCCGGCAGGGCGCAGATGGCGGTCGCCACCCAGGCGGCCGTGCTCGGGGGCAACGTGCGGGTCGGTCTCGAGGACAGCCTCTGGCTCGGCAAGGGCCGCCCCGCTCGCTCGAACGCGGAACAGGTGAGACACGTGCGCGGGCTGCTGGAGAGCCTGGGACTGGCGATCGCGACCCCCGACGAGGCGCGAGGGATCCTCGCACTCAAGGGGCGCAGCGGGACACGATTCGCATGAGGCGCGGGTGAGTCGATGACGGTCACGCTGGAGGGAAGCCCGGTCGCCGTCGTCACCGGTGTCAGAGAAGGCATCGGTCTCGCCGTCGCCCGCGCGCTGGCCGCCGCCGGGGCCAGGGTCGCGGTCACCCACCATGACGCCGCCACCTGTACCGCGGTCGCCCGTGGTCTCGGCGCCGAACACGCCGGGGTCGTACTCGACCTGCGCTCGCGGACGTCCATCGAACAGGCAGCCGAAGAGATCACCCGCACGCTCGGGGTGCCCGCGATTCTGGTCAACAACGCAGGCATCAACCGCATCGCGCCGGCGCTGGAGATCACGGAGGCCGACTGGCGCGACGTGCTCGAGGTCAACCTCACAGGCGCCTTCGCCGCCTGCCAGGTCTTTGGCGGCCTCATGCTCGAAGCCGGGCACGGTTCGATCGTCAACATCGGT
Organism: Gaiella sp.; assembly: GCA_046160185.1. Lineage (GTDB taxonomy): Bacteria > Actinomycetota > Thermoleophilia > Gaiellales > Gaiellaceae > Gaiella. The sequence continues at coordinate 21,430 of JBJXGY010000091.1, forward strand.
TCGATCGTGGGTGCCCGGATCGGCATGCCCGGGCGTGCACCCTACGCGGCAAGCAAAGCCGGCGTGCTCGGGTTCACGCGCATCCTCGCCGTGGAGTGGGCGTCACGCGGGGTGAGGGTCAACTTCGTGCAGCCGGGCCCCGTGCTGACACCGATGGTCGAGCGAGCGATCGAGGACGGGATCATCGATCCGGCGGCCGTGGTCGGGCGGACACCCGCGGGACGGTTCGGACACCCCGAGGACGTGGCCCGGGCCGTCCTGCTCCTCGTCTCCGAGGAGGGCGCGTTCATCACCGGCCAGACCCTTGTCGTCGACGGCGGCTACGTCACGTATGGAGCCGCCGGACCGCTGCCCGGGCCCTCCCCGCCCGACTGAGCGAGGCCGGCCGCGCACAGACGGCAGGGGAGGATCAGACGAGGGGGCTGCCCCCGACCGACTTGGTGATCGAGAACCCGCCGTCCACCGGCACCACGGCGCCCGTGACGAACCCGGCCCGGTCGGAGGCGAGCAGCCTACACGCGCCGGCGACGTCATCCGGTGCGGGGGGACGCCCGGCCGGGGTCGCCTCGACGAACCGCTCGTCCCCGACGAACCCTGGAGCCACGACGTTGACCGTCGTCCCGGTCGGACCGAGTTCTACGGCCGCCACCTGCGCCAGCGTGTGCAGGAAGGCACCTGCCGCAGCCTGCAGCGCAGCACCGTGCACGGGCCGGATCGCCGCCGTCGACGAGACGAAGATGATTCGCGTGGCACCGTCTCTGGCGGCAGCCTGCGCGGCGAGGAAAGCGCTGCGGAGCGCGGCCACCGCCTCCTCCCACTGGGTCTGCGTCAGGTCGAGGAACGGACCCGTGGCGAGGACGCCGGTGCCGGCGATTGCGACCTCGTCGCCGCCGACGGCGGCGAGCGGCCCGGCCAGCTCGTCCGGGATGCCTGTGACCCTCGCCATCAGAACTTCCCCACCACGAGGCCGCCGTCGACCCGAAGATACTCCCCGGTCACGTAGGCGGCCTCCGGCGAGCAGAGATACGCAACGGCATACCCCTGCTCGATCGGCTCGGAAGGACGGGAGATCGGGATCAGCCCGAGCGTCGTCGCTTCGTCCTCGGCCGTCTGCAAGCTCGGCGAGCGGTCGTTGAGCTGTGACTTCACCCAGCCGGGCCCGATGTGGTTGACGGTGATCCCGTGCGCGGCGAGCTCGATCGCCATCGTCTCGGCGAGCGCACGCACGCCCTGCTTGGTGGCACCGTACACGGCCATGCTGGGAAAGCCCATCTGCACGTGTACGGAGGATGTGAAGACGATGCGGCCGCCTCTGCCGCCCCGGACCATGGCACGAGCAGCCGCCTGACCGACGTTGAACGCCCCGGTCAGGTTGACCGCCACGATCTTGTCGAAGCTCCCCTCCGTGATCTCCAGAAACGGCTGCCAGTCGGCGGTGCCGGCGTTGGGGCAGGCGATGTCGAGCGGCCCGAGATCCGTCTCGACGCCGGCCACGAGCTCGTCCACCGACTGGCGGTCGGAGACATCGGCGACGTAGAACGCCGCTCGGCGGCCGAGACCCCGGATCGTCTCGGCCAGTTCCTCCCCCTGGTCGGCGAAGGCGACGTCGGCACAGGCGACATCGGCTCCTTCCGCGGCGAGCGCGAGCGCGATCCCACGACCGATGCCCCTGTCGTGAGATGCGCCCGTGACCAGCGCCACTTTTCCCTGCAGTCGCATCACATGCTCCTCATGCAGGCTGCACGACGTACTTGATCACGCCGTCGTCACGACTCGAGACCTGGCCGATCGCCTCGTTGATCACGTCGAGAGGCCCGGTGTGCGTGATGATCTTCGAGGTGTCGACAATGCCCTCGCGGAGGAGCCTGATCGTCTTCGGCCACTGGTTGGGATAGAGCCAGGAGAAGGTGATCGTCTTGTCCTGGACGAGCGAGCCGAGCATCGGCAGCTTGACCACGTCCGCCGGCCCGGCCAGGCCCATGTACACGACCCACGACCCGTTGCCGGTGATATCGAGCGCCTGCTGGCACGCCTCCTCGCCCGCCGTCGCCACGATGCAGCGCTCGGCGAGGTCGCCCGCGTTGGCCTCCCGCACCGCGGCGACGAGATCGGCGGTGTAGTAGGGCGAGGCCTTGTCGGCCACGTTCCACACGTACTGGCAGCCCATCTCCTTCGCCAACTCGAGCCGGTAGTCCCGTGTGCCCACCATCCCCACCCGTGCACCCTTGCGGTAAGCAAGCTGGGCCATCGACAGTCCTACCGGCCCCGGTCCGTAGATCACACAGAGGTCGCCGAGCTCGATGTTCGCCCGCTCCACCGCGTTCAGCGAGGCGGCGAGCATCTCCACGAACGCCCCCTGCTCGTCAGTGAGCTCGTCTGGGAGGTGGTAGGCATGCTCGGCGCGGGTTCGGACGTAGCGTGCGAAGCCGCCGTTCGTGGTCACCCCCAGGACCTCCTGCAGGTCGTAGTGAGGGTTGCCGGAGCGGGTGAAGTCGCTGCCGGCGCTCGACTGGATGGGGTTGACGGCGACGCGGTCGCCGACGCTCAACCCCCTGGCGTGCTTCCCGAGCGCAACCACCGTCCCGGAGAACTCGTGCCCCAGGATCAGCGGCCCCTTCCCGTCGGCAGTGCCCACCGGGCTCCGACCGTAGTAGTACTCGAGATCGGAGCCGCAGATGCCGCACGCGGCGACCTCGATCAGTGCGTCTTCATCGCCGACCGTCGGCTCGGGAGCCTCCTCCAGCCGGATGTCGCCGACGTCGTAGAACACTGCTGCTTTCATCGTGTCGCCCTCCTCACCTGTTGCGGACGTGTCGGTCGAGCAGGTCGTTGAGGATCGGCAGGCCGTCCCACGTGTCCTTCCAGGCCTTGGAGCCCATCGGGATCGAGTCGACAGCCCACCACACGCCGTCGTAGGCGTCGGCCAGCACGG
>JBJXGY010000092.1:0-21671 GCA_046160185.1 Gaiella sp.
TTGCGCGATGCGCTCCTCGAGCGCGCGACGAACCTGCCGATGGCCGATCAGCGAACGCTGTGGCGGATCGCCGAGCTGTGTCGCGACACCGATACCGATGCCCGTGAGGTCGCGTTGCAGGCGCAGCAGGACGAGGGGTTCGCCGCAATGCTGATGCGCCTCGCCAACAGCGCCTGGTCGGCGAGCTCGGCCAGGATCGGCGACCTGCCGACAGCCGTCTCCCGTCTCGGACTCACGTTCGTGGAAAGCCTGGCCATGGCCACGCCCGGAATCCGGCTGGCCGCGGCGGGAGGCTGGAAGTACGCCGGCCCGCGCCGGAAGCTCCACCGCCACGCTGTGCGCACGGGGCTCGCTGCGAGAGCGCTCGCGACACGGCCTCTCGATCCGGAGGAGGCGCTCGTGGGCGGTCTCGTGCACAACATCGGGCTTTCCGTGATCGCGGTGCTCGAGCCCGACCTCTTCGGAGAGCTCCTCGACGCCGCCTCCGGCGGCGAGCGGCTGCACCCGTTCGAAGAGGAGCGGCTCGGCTTCACGCACGCCGAGATCGGCGCGATGCTCGCGGAGCGCTGGGGATACCCGGCGCAGCATGTGGCAGCGATCGTCGATCACGACCACGACCACGCGACCGGCATGACGGCGCTCGTGCGGGTTGCGGACCTGCTCGGCCGTGAGGCGGGCGTCGGCGTCGAGCCGCCGGAACCCATCGACCTCGACCTGGCGGCGCGCGCAGGTGTCGACCTCGACCTCGCACGTGCCCGGCTGGCGCCCCTCTTCGACGCGGAGGCCCGGCGGGATGCGGTCGAGGCCGTGGAGGACGAAGTCACGCCGGTGGCGGACGAGTCGTCTGATCGGGACGTGGCGCTCGCCAGGGCGCTCGACGCCGCCGTCTGACGCACGCCGTCAAACCGTCGGATGGTCAGGCCGTCTTCAGGCGGAACCCGCCGTGGTGCTCGTAGGACGCGGTGACGACGAGGTGCGCCTCCCGCGCGCCGTGCTCACCGAGGTCGACGCTGGGGGCGTCCGCGATCGGGGCGCGGAGCAGCCCCGTGATCCCGTGCAGCCCGTCCGGCCCGATGGCCATCGCGCCGGTCGTGCAGTTCCCGCAGACGGCGCCGCCGGCAGCGGGTGAGAACCCGACGATGCCCTCTTCCGCCCCGCACTCGACACAGCTGCCGAGGTGGGGCAGGTAGCCGGAGAGCCACAGCAGCTTCAGCTGAAAGCTGAGCACGAGCGGGTCGTAGACCGGGCGCGGGGCGCTTCCCGGCACCGCAGTGTCCAGCGCGTCGAGAAACCGCGTCAACGCCAGAAAGGCGCGATCGTTCTTCTCCTCCTCGGTGAAGAGCCGCAGCATCGCCTCGAGGCCGAGGGTGCCGACCGCGATCCGGTAGCCATCCGAGCGAATGCGGTCGTGCGAGTGAACAAGTGACGCGCCCGTGACGGTGGCCAGCTCCCCACGCCCGCGGTGCAGCACGAGCTCGACGTGGGAGAACGGCTCGAGCCGTCCGCCCAGGCGGCTCTTCGTCTTCCGGACGCCCTTGGCGATCGCCCCGACCCGGCCCCGATCGGCGGTGTAGAGGTGGAGCACCCTGTCGGCCTCGCCGTACCGGAAGGAGCGCAGCACGACAGCTTCGGTGGTCGTTGTCGGGCTCACACGACGAGTGTTCCACGCGCAGGCTCCGCCCGCACGGCATGGCAGTTCCTGGCTTGCCGTCAGCTCTGGAGCTCGTACACCCAGGTCGCGCCGGCGGGAGCATCGTCCCCGTCCAGTTCGAGCGCCCCGAGGTAGTACCGCGTCCAGACTGCGAACTCGAACGAGGCGTCCGCGCCGAGCTCGGCGACGGGTACCGACCAGGTGACGGTGTTCCCGTTGGCGAGCACGCGTGATCCCTTGAGGCGCGACGACGACACGAGCTTGCCGTTCCGCCACTTCGAGTACGTGACGTCTCGCCCGTCGACCGCCATGGTCACGTCGAATCCGGCTTCGTCTCCCGTTTCCACATCGCGGTCGGAATCGACCGAGATACCGACGACCCGGCCGGCCTTGGAGCCGAGCGGTGACGTGAGGTGCACGCGAAAGCTGAGACGGCCGTTCGCATCGTCGGTGACGCGGACGCCGATGATGTCGGGCGCGGGTTTCGTGTCGCCGCGGACGTCCCTGTAGTCCGTGGCCGATGCCGCCGAAACGGCCATAACGGCCACCGTCACCGCAACGGTGAGAGCCTTGATGCGCGACATTGTCGTCACCCTCTTCATCGACCTCAGGATACGCCTGATCAAGCCCTCGGACTAGTGAGACTTTAGAACAGGTCCGGTAGCGACCTGGTTTGCGCAGCCGGCGGTCAATGAAGCGACTGACACCGTGGACACCACGCAGTGCCCCGTCCACCTACGATCCCTCGTTCGAGGGGCGTCCGGCAGCGAACACACGGCTCGCCGCCACGTCCGTAGGCCCTGAAGTCGTCCTGCATCCCACCCAGCGCCCCGTCAGGGCGGGCGTAGTCGCGGAGAGTCGCGCCCTGCCGTTCGATGCCGCGGCGCAGCGCCTTCCGCGTCGCGCGCACGAGGCGCGCCAGCTCGGCGTGGCCGAGCGAGGCGGCGGCACGCCGCGGATGGATGCGCGCCCACCACAGCGCCTCGTCCACGTAGATGTTGCCGAGCCCGGCGAGGATCTTCTGGTCGAGGAGGGCGGCCTTGATCGGCGCCTGCCGCCTGGCCAGCCGGCGGCCGAGGCTGCGGGCGGTGACCGAGCGCTCGAACGGCTCGGGCCCGAGCCGTTCGTCGAGGTACGGCCGGAGGTCACCTGCCTCGAGCAGGTCCCAGGTGCCGAACCGCCGGACGTCGCGATACATGACATCCGACCCATTGTCCATCCTGAGAACAGCACGTCCATGTGCGTCGTGGGGAAGCGCACCGTGGGGGGCTGTTCTGAACGACCCCGTCATCCGGAGGTGAACCACGAGCGACCGCTGAGATTCGAACTCGACAGTCAGATACTTGCCGCGGCGGCCAACCTCGGTGACGCGCTCCCCGACGAGCTCGCCCGCGACGAGTGACGGATCGAACGGTCGCGTCAGCCGCGGGTCGGAGATCTCTGCCCGAAGGATCTGTGCTCCCGTGAGCACAGGCTCGAGCGCCTGCCGCACGGTCTCTACCTCGGGGAGCTCGGGCATAGGGCGAGCGTACTCCCAGCATGCGTGCCGGCGGTGCCTACAGAGCCGTATCCTCACCGTGCGTGACGATCCCGCTTGTCGACCTCTCCAAGGATGCCGCTGAGATCGTGGTGGCGATTCGGCGAGCGTACGGCGAGGTGGGTTTCGCCTACCTTGTCGGTCACGACATCCCCAGGCCCCTGCTGGACGCCGCCTTCGAGCACTCGCGCCGCTTCCACGAGCTACCGCTCGAGGAGAAGCTCGCGCTTCACGTCAACGAGTGGCACCGCGGCTACCTTCCGCTCGCCGAGTCGAAGATCGTCGCCTCAACCATCCAGAGGGCGACGAAGCCGAACCGCAGCGAGTCTCTGATGATCATGCACGAGGTGGATCCCGGCGACCCGCTTCGGGTGGACGATGCGTTTGCAGGCCCGAATCAGTGGCCCGCGATCGACGGGTTTCGCCAGGCCGTCACCGCGTATGAATCGTGGGCGCGACTGGTGGCCGGCCGGTTGGTCGACCTGTTCGAGCAAGCCCTCGAGACGCCCGCCGGTTCGCTCGCCCGGCACTTCGGCGCGCCGACGACGTTTCTCCGCCTGCTGCACTACCCGCCGCAGGAACCCGACGGGCCGGACGACGAGTTCGGATCCAATCCTCACACGGACTACGGCTTCCTCACCCTTCTGGCGCAGGACACGACCGGCGGGCTTCAGGTTCGGGCGCCGGACGGAGTGACCTGGCTCGACGTGCCTCCCAGGGCCGACGCCCTGGTGCTGAACGTCGGGGATATCGGTGAGCGCTGGTCGAACGGCCGGCTGCGCTCCACCCCGCACCGTGTGGTCAACCGCACCGGCAGTGACCGCTATTCGATCCCGTACTTCTTCGACCCCGCGGCCAGCGCCCTCGTCGAGCCGCTGGCGTCGTGCGTCGGCGCTGACGGGCCGCGGTTCCAGCCGATCGTGTACGGCGAGTACCTGCTCGGGAAGTTGAACGCGAACCACGGCTACCGTCGCCGGGAACGGTCGTGAGCTTCCATGTCGCTGGCGACCTCTACGACCGCTTCATGGGGCGATACGCAAGGCCGCTCGCACCGGTCTTCTGCGACGCCGCAAGGATCGGCGATGCCCAGCGCGTCCTCGACGTGGGGTGCGGGCCTGGTGCGCTGACGTCGGAGCTCGTCGGTCGGCTCGGAGCCGCCGCCGTGACCGCGGTCGATCCGTCGGAGCCGTTCGTGGAAGAGACCCGTCTCCGCCATCCCGGCGTCGACGTCCGCCTCGCGAAGGCAGAGGCGCTGCCCTTCGCTGATGCGAGCTTCGACGCGGCACTCGCGCAGCTCGTCGTCCACTTCATGGGCGATCCGATCGCCGGGATCGCGGAGATGGCGCGGGTCGTCGTCCCCGGCGGTGTCGTCGCAGCGTGTGTGTGGGATCACGCCGGCGGTGGCGGCCCGCTGGCAGGCTTCTGGAGTGCTGCGCACGAGCTCGATCCGGCGATCACGGACGAGTCCGGGCTGGCGGGTGCCCGCGAGGGCCACCTGGCCGAGCTATTCGCCTCGGCCGGGCTCCACGAGGTCGAGGACACGTCGGTGACGGTGGTCGTCGAGCACCCCACGTTCGAGGATTGGTGGGAGCCGTACACCTTTGGCGTCGGCCCGGCCGGTGCGTACGTGGGGAGGCTCGACGAAGCGGGACGAGGCCGGTTGCGCGAGCGCTGCCGCGCGCACCTGCCGCCGCCGCCGTGCACGATCTCGGGCCGTGCCTGGATGGCCCGCGGACTTGTCCGACGCGGGGCGTGAGAGGACGCCCCCTTTCCCTGGGTACGGGGTTCCGCCGATGCCATGTGCCTGTCCGGTGCGAAAGAGTCGGTGCACCGACCGGTGAAAGGAGACGGATGTTGGCAAAAGGCAAAGGCTTTCTGCCGCCACGGTGGTTCATCAAGACGTTCTGGCTCATGCACCGCTGGGTGGTGCGGACGAGCAAGGGCCGCCGGGGCCTGTGGGCGCCGCGACCGGGGAAATGGGGCGCGCTGCGACTCACCACGACCGGGCGCCGGAGCGGCGCGCCCCGTGCGGTGATCATCGGCTACTACGAGGAAGGACCGAACCTGGTCTCGATGGCGATGAACGGCTGGGGCGCGGCCGAGCCTGCCTGGTGGCTGAACCTGCAAGCGCATCCGGAGGCGGTCGTCGAGCTGGCCGGCGGGGCTCGGCGCGAGGTGGTCGGCCGGGCCGCCGCCGGTGAGGAGCGAGAACGGCTGTGGCAGCGCTGGCGCGAGCTCGACAAGAACCTCGAGGCGTACGCAACGCGGCGCCCGCGTCAGACTGCAGTGGTCGTTCTCGAACCACGCGACAAGACCGGCTGAGACTTCTGCCGGGAGCCAGTCCCGCCCGGCGGTCGTCAGGGCGTGACGGCGACGAGACTGCTCCGGCGCGCCGCGTGGTGTTTTCCCGCGCGGCAAGAAGTTATCAGACCGCGTACAGAACGAGAATGGCGGCGGTCGCCAGGATGATCGCGGCGGTGAACGCCAACGAGCTCGCTCGATCGCGAAGACCACTCACCTGGTAGGTGATGAAGATCCACATGGGGGCGAACTGGCTGAGCAAGCCCAGTTCGACTTCGATCACGTTCTTCGCGATCACGGCCTCGGCGAGAAGGCAGACAGCCGTGACGAGCGCAACCATGCTCTGCGGATCGCGCATCTGGAGTCGCGACCAGAGGCCGCCGTGCGGCAAGTGCAGGGCACGCATGGTGCACACCTCCTTTGCGCACGTTGCTGGACTCTTCACGCCTTCATTGTCGACATCGCGGTCAGGCCGCGCATCCGGGCTACGCACTCGGCCTGCTCTCAGGAACTACGGATTCCTCCTCACCGCGCGCCGTGCAACCGTGTCATCGCCACGCCGACCAAGAGAACATTGCATGGGCCAGCGTTCGGGAATGTCCCCTTGACGATCCGCGACGCGTGTACTAGTGGTGCTCTTCCTCGATCCCGTCCGGAAGGGGAAGCCATGGATACCGTCGCGACCCGTAGACGGCGACGGTCGGCTGCGCGAACAAGGGATCGGCGAACGCGCCGATCGGGACCGCGATGCGCTCCGGGTCGCTCCAGTAGTAGACGGTCGCGCCGCAGCGCGGGCAGAAGAAGAACGAGCGCTCCTCGCCCTCGTCGGAGATCCGCACGTACTCGGTCGCGTCGCCCTCAATCTGCACCTGCTCACGGGGCCAGCGTGCCTGCATCCCGAACGCGCTCCCCGTCCGACGCTGGCACGCGAGGCAGTGGCACATCGAGATCCGCACCGGATCGCCCTCCGTCGTCACCCGGAGCTGGCCACAGCTGCATAGCGCCTCGCGTCGCTGCACGCACCAATCGTACGAGACGGGCTAGCTGTCAAGGCCGGGTGCCGCACCGCAGCGCGACTGAGACCGGACTGAAGCCACCCGCCACGACTCACCAGCGGCTATTCCTCGCCTGCCCCAGCGTTCAGGAATGTCACCGGACACCTCTAGCGGTCAAGACCCGCTGGCATCTTGCCCACGGCATGGTTCCGACGCTGTCGCGTCGCGAAGATGGCCACCGCGACGAGTGTCGCGCAGAGCCCCGCAAGAGCCAGGAGAAGAACCTCCCACCTATGTCCGTCAGGGACCGTTGTCGGCTTCTCATCCGTTGGAGACGTCGGACCGCTGATCTGTCGCACGGTGCTCTCGTCGACGACGCCGTCACGGATGTCGAAGGCCACGACCTTCCCTTGCCTGAGGTCGACGTTGACGGTCAGGGCGTCGACGCCCTCGGCCCGGAAGTGAACCCTCGTGAAGGTATAGCCAGCTTGGGACGACCAGTCCATCAGCGGCCAGTCGGCCTCAAGCGTGCTGGGTCGATCCAGTGCCAGGGTTACCTCGCCGCCGATGAGGGTCTCTTGCGTCCCGTCTTCAGACCAGGGCAACACGTTCTCGACCTGAACGACCGCGCCTCCAAGCGCCTCGCGCACTCGCGAGTCGGCAAGCGCGATCGCCGTCACCTCATCGCTCTCCGCACGAGTGAGGAACGCGGACTCTGCGCGCGCAGACTGAGCGACGATCGCCACACACACTGAGACCCCGACAAGTGCGAGCGGCAAGCTGACCTGACCCCAGCGATGCGCGAGCCAACCTCGCGACATCGTCGTCCAACGCTGACAGTTCACACCCATCCCTATCGGCACGGACTCCACAGCCCTCCAGCGTCAGAAACGCCCGACTGCGGCAGCGTGCAGGGATGTTCCCTGAGTGGACCTAGTCTTCGGAAGCTTCGGGCACTAGTTCGTCCGCTCGCTCGACGCCCTTCTGCGTGAAGTGCCAGGTGTGGTCGTCGGCCTCCGCGTAGCCCGCGGCAACCAGAGTCGGGAGCATCTCTTCAAACGCATCGAACACCTCGTCGGTGTAGCCCTCAAGCGCAAGCGCCCACGCTCGAACAAGAACAACGTCAGCTTCCTCCGTGAGGCCGAATAGTTACACGGTGAGCAGAATCTCGGCGTGCGCGAGCTTTCGGGAATGCCCTCTGAGCGCGGCGGTGACTAGTCGGACACGTCGAAGTGCTCGTGCATCAGCCGCCGCACCCGCCGGAAGCGATCGCGATGCCCCGCGAGAGCGTCGGGCACGGCGTAGTGCAGGACGTTCGAGCGAGGGTGTGGGAGGTCATTCGCTGGGTGCCAGGTGACGGCGGCGATCTCGCCGGTCGGGAGCACGGCTGACGTTCCCGCCGTGACCGTGCAGCTGAAGGCGAAGACGGTAAAGTCGTCGTCGAGTCGGTACTCGCCCACGAGGTGGTCGATTCCAACGACGAGACCCGTCTCCTCGAGCGTTTCTCGGATCACAGCCTCCTCCGGAGTTTCGTCCTGTTCGATTGCGCCGCCAGGGAGACTCCACCGGTGACGACCGTAGTTCTCCTTCACGAGCAGCACACGGCCGTGATCGTCAAACACGATCGCCGCAGCCCCCGCTACGGGTACAGAATCGTTCACGGCGATAGGGTACGGCGTCGCGTGCCCGAGTGTTCAGGAATGTCCCCTGAACGAGTTGAAGCGCGGGCCGTTCCGGTCACCTCGCAGACTGGCTACTCCTCTTCGAAGTCGTAGCCCTGTTCTGCCGCGAGAGTCTTCGCTTGCTCACGTGTCAGCCACTCATCCAGCGGGTCTACATCCGGGTCATCCTCGTCGTAGACAAAGACCTTCCCGACCTCCGTCCCGTCATCGAGGTCGCTCTCGCTCTTCCAACTGACGATCATTCGGCCCATAGGCCCGATCATTGTACGCCCGCACCTCGTTTCGCCAAGCCACGTTGGCAGGTGCGCTCGCTTGCGCGACCGTGCGGGAATGACGCTTGGGGACGGAGGTGGCCGCCGGCGGGCGCTACGACTGGGGGCTGATCCCGGGGCCGTCAACCTCGTGCGCGAAAGATGGTCCGGCAGGGCTTGATTGTGGACAAGGAGCAGCGGTAGACGCGGATGTCGGTGGCCTGTAGATCGAAGGCCAGGCCAGCTAGTCGTTCGCGCTCACAGGAGAAGAAACCTCCCGGTGTCACCTGCGTTGGGAACTTCGCCTCGCTCCTGGGGACGTACCTGCATTCGGTCCTTTAGCCCCGGTATCTGAACACTCGTGATGCCGGTCTTGCGAACAACGATCGTGCGATTGGGCGGATCCGCTCCCCGCGTGAGCGGGACTGCGACTGCGAAACAGACGCAGGCAGTCGAGCCAACGAGGACACAGTCACGGATCGATGGGACAAGACGCAACGTGAGGAGCATGCCATAGGCCCGACGCGCGATCCATCCGTCGGATCGAACGAACGTCTATCCCGGTACTGGCCTCATGTTAGGCGACGCGGAGCGCTGCCACTCGTGGGTTCCCGTTCGTCAGAACCAGGAACGACGGCCTGCGCGAGCATGCTCTCGCTCGGCGATGTAGGACGGTGCGCATTCCGGCGCGACCGACGCCTATTGGGCGAGGTCGAGATTGGCCTCGATCGCTGCCATGGTGCGAGAGAACGCCGGCTCGAGGTCGATCCCGCACTTCTCGGCCAGCACGATCGTCGACCACAGAACGTCGCTCAGCTCATGACCGAGGTTCTCGGCCAGATTGCCGTCGACGAGGCGCACACCTTCATGCGCCTGCACGAGCTTGGCGAGATCCCCGACGTCGCCCACGAGTCCCAGTGCCAGCTCGGTGACCGTCCACTCTCTGCCGTACGCCTTGCGTTCGAACCGCTCGTACCGCTCACGCACCTCGATGGCGCGCGCTGACATCTCGGAGAACTCCACGGCCCGGACCCTAGCACGCGTCACCGCGATCCGAACTCGCCATCACAGTACGGATTCGTCTCGCGACGGCCGCCCGCTCGGCCGCCGACACCCAGTGCGTCTCGCGATTCCGCTCGTACAGCTCATCGCCATCGGATCGCGGGAACACATGAACGTGGAAGTGCCAGACATCCTGTCCCCCTCCCCGCTCGTTGTGCTGTCTCGTCGAAGTTCCCTGGCAGGCCCCGATGGCTCGCAGCGCAGCGGCGACGCGCTTGCAGGTCGCATACACGGCACCGAGGGCGGGATCCGGCATGTCGTAGAGCGTCTCGTAGTGCTGGTTTGGGATGACGACCACATGACCCGGCGCCGCCGCCCACCACTTGGGGCACACAAACGCCGTCGTGTCCGAATCGCGATCGACGACGTCCTCCGAGGCGTTCCATTCGGTGTCGCGTCCGGCGATAAGCCCGCAGAACGGACAATCGTAGTTCGGTGGCGCGTGGCCGGCTATCCGATCACCTCGAGCAGGATCCCGTGGTCGGCCTGGGCTGCGTCGCCGACTGCGTACGCCGCAGCGACGGCCGCCGCCCCTGTCTCGGCCGAGGTCTCGTCGCGCGCGTGCACCTCGGCGATCAGGTCATCGGCGCGCACGGTCGCCCCTCGCTTCGCCACGCACACAACTCCGACCGCGTGGTCGACCGGGTCGGCCTTCGTCCTTCGGCCCGCACCCAGCTCGAGCGCCGCGATGCCGACCGCGAGAGCACCAACCGCCGTCACGACACCGTCCCGGTCGGCGTGCACCTCTCGCACCACTGGGGCACGCTCGAGCAGATCGAGGTTCGGATCGCCGCCCTGGGCGCGGATCCACTCCTCGTACTTGGCCAGTGCCGACCCGTCCGCGACGGACGCCTCGGCCCGCCGCCGACCCTCCTCGAGATCGACCCCGAGGTCGGACAGCGAGAGCAACCGTGCGCACGCATCGAGCACGAGCTCGGTGAAATCCGGCGGCCCTTCTCCGTGCACCGTCGCCACGGCCTCGCGGATCTCGAGCGCGTTCCCGACCGCGCAACCGAGCGGCTGGCTCATGTCCGTGAGCAGGCACACGACCTCGCGCCCCGCCGCCTGGCCCAGCCCGATCATCGCGCGCGAGAGCGTGCGGGCGTCGTCCAGCGTCTTCATGAACGCGCCGTCCCCGACCTTGACGTCGAGCACGAGCGCCTGCGCACCTCCGGCCAGTTTTTTGGACATGATCGAGGAGGCGATCAGCGGCACGATGTCCACCGTCGCCGTCACGTCGCGGAGCGCGTACAGCTTCTTGTCGGCAGGTACCAAGTTCGCGGACTGGCCGACGATGGCCACGCCGATGCGGCGCACCTGGTCGATGAACTCCTCCGTCGTCAGCTCCACGCGGTAGCCGGGGATCGCTTCCAGCTTGTCGAGCGTGCCCCCCGTGTGGCCGAGGCCGCGACCGCTCATCTTGCCGAGCGGCACCCCGCACGCGGCGACGATCGGACCGACCGCGATCGAGGTCTTGTCCCCCACCCCGCCCGTCGAGTGCTTGTCGACGACCTTGCGGCCGAGCGCACCGGACATGTCGATCACGTCGCCCGAGCGCACCATCGCGTCGTTCAGCGCCACGGTCTCGGCGTCGGTGAGGCCCTGGAAGTACACGGCCATGCACCACGCCGCCATCTGGTAGTCGGGCACCTCGTCGCGCGCATACGCGAGGATCAGCTCGGTGATCTCGTCGGCACCGAGCTCCTCCCCGTTTCGCTTGCGCTCGATCAGGTCAGCTGCCCGCATCGTCCCTTGTTGTCATGTCGGAAACGGACATCTTGCCGTCGTGTCCGACAACCGCAAACATACGTAGATGAAGGTGCGCGAGATCATCAAGGTCGTCGAAAGCGACGGCTGGGTGCTTCTTCGCATCACTGGAAGCCATAGGCAGTTCGTTCATCCGAGGAAGCCGGGGAAGGTGACGATCCCCGGGCATCCGCGAACCGACTTGCATCCGAACACCGCCAGGAGCATCCTTGACCAGGCAGGATTGATGCGATGAGCGACTTCCACGAGCGTGCCGAGCAGTACCTGATTCTGGTAGAGGGCGGGCCTCCATCCAACTACTCTGCCTGGTCGCCTGACCTGCCGGGCTGCGCAGGAGCGGGTGACACCGTCGACGAGTGCATCCAGGACATGCTCGAGGCAATCGCGCTTCACCTCGAGGCGATGGCTGCTGACGGTGATGTGATTCCCGAAGGAACCGGGCCTGGCGTATACGTCGAGCGGCAGCCACAGGCCGCGGCGTAACGGGCACTCACTCCGCTGCTCGCGACCACAGCGCGCGCAGGCGGCGCTCTGCCACATCGGACGAGAGGATGCGGATCTCCGCCTGGGAGACTCCAGCCCGCAGCAGCCCGGAGACGATCCAGGCCGGCACAGACGGGCCTTCGGGCCGGACGGGGCGGTCGGTGTCTCGCTGAACGGGCCGTCCACGCTCGAGAGCCCGCCAGAACGCGTCCTCCGACTCCAGCCCCAGCTGCTCTAGCCAGATCCTGCGCCAAAGACCCGGGTCGGCGATCGCACCTCTGCCGTGCGAGACGCGCGTGCGCAAGATCGTGCCGTCGCGCAGCACCTTCCGGTACCGGACGTGATCACCGGCGCCACCGAGCACCCGCGAGAGCAACTCCCAGCCGTCGATCTCGCAGAAGCGGCGGAGATCGGAGAATCTAGGCGGCGGCACCATCGGCTGCGGACGGCGCGGCGAGCACGTCGTCCAGTGCGCCGATCGCTTCGGCGACGTATGCGCGCAGCACCCACGGGAAGTGCTCACGCCGGTTCGGCGCACGCAGATAGAGGCGTGCGTCCCCGAGAAACTCGTCGACGTACGCCCTCACCTCGTCTGCCAGATCGGCCTGCGCCTCGACGAACGTCGCGCCGCGCCCGTAGAGCGCCAACTCCGGCACCCAGAGCGATACCGCACCCTCTTCGAAAAACGTCTCCGTCGTGAACGGGAACCGGTCGAGCAGCAGGCGGAGCTCCTCGAACCCGATCAACAGTCCGTGCTCGTCACCGCCACGCTCGATGGCCACCGGGGAGCCGCGCCCGACAGCCTGGGTGAAGACGTCGGCCCACCGCCGACGCGCGTCGCTGACGGACAACGGATGCATCGTACATAGCGTACGTTACGTACAACACCGCGTCAAGACCCGATCCGCCCGCTTCCGGTGACGCCGTGCCGCAGGCCATCAGCCCTTCGTAGCGATGTACACGAGCGGTGAGCGCGTCACCACGAACGGCACCTCGAACAGCGGTAGCGTGGACGCAGCGTTGAAGAGCGTCACACTCGCCTCCACGTACGCGACGACGCTCGCCCGGTCGAGGAAGCGGATCTCGCCGGATGCATCCCGGAGGTCGTGGGTACCAAAGCGCTCGTCGATCAGCGGTCCCGCCACACGCTCGTCGAACGCGTGGCCGCGCCATCCGACTCCGGCGAGCTCTTTCAGCTCCTGCAGATGGTTGCATCCGTTCGTCGTCACGACCATCCGTCCTCCGGGGCGCAGGACACGCCAGATCTCGTGCAGCGCCCGAGACGGATCGGGAACGTGGTAGAGCATCCACGCCGCGAGTACGGCGTCGAACGACTCGTCGGCAAACGGGAGAGCCTGGACGTCTCCGAGAGACGCATCCACTCCTCGCTCACGTGCCAGCTCCACCATCCTCGGCGAGATGTCCACGGCCTGCACTGGCCGGCGGAGATGCCCTGGATCCGCGCCGCCATCTCCCCAGGGCCGCAGCCCACCTCGAGCACGTCCAGCGGCGAGGTCTCGACAATAGCCTCGAACGTCATCTCGAGCGCGTCTGGGCCGGTCGCCCACCGGTAGGCCGCCCGCCGCCCGAGCAGCCCTCGCTCGGACGCGTACTCCGCTGCGACAGCAGCCGGGTCGTCGAGCGCCACCGCTACCGCTCGATGATCGGCGACCCGGGACTCGTTCGACCCGGGTGCTTGCCGCCGAGCCAGGCGTTGACGGTGGCGCCGACGTCTGCGAACTCGCCCTCGTGGCGCCGGCCGGCGGCGTTGCGGCCCGCGGCGTACGCGATCAGCAGCGCATGCTCGCGCGAGTGGTCGGTCGACTCGGTCGTGGGGTCGCAGCCGTGATCCGAGGTGATGATCAGCAGGTCGTCGTCGCGGAGCGCCATCAGGATGTCCTCGAGGCGGCGGTCGAAGTCCTGCAGGCAGCGGTGGAAGTTGACCGGGTCGTTGCGGTGCCCCCACAGCATGTCCGTCTCCACGAGGTTCACGAACACGAGCCCCTGCTCGATGTTCTCGAGCAGCTCGATCGTGCGGTTGATGCCCTCCACGTTCGACTTGGAGGGGAACGACTCGTCGATGTCGCATCCGGCGAAGATGTCGGAGATCTTGCCCACGCCGTACACGGTGTTCCCCGCGTCCCGCAGCGCCGACAGGTAGTTCGGGCGCTTCGGCTCCAGCGAGAAGTCGTGCCGGTTCGGCGTCCGCTCGTAATGCCCCGGCGTCCCGACGAAAGGCCGGGCGATCACGCGCCCCACGGCATGGCGGCCCGTGAGGATCTCGCGGGCGATCCGGCAGGCTGCGTACAGCTCCTCGAGCGGCACCGTCTCCTCGTGCGCGGCGATCTGGAACACCGAGTCGGCGGAGGTGTAGACGATCCACTTGCCGGTGTCCTGATGCTCCTTGCCGTACTCCTGGATCACCTCGGTGCCCGACGCCGGCTCGTTGCAGAGCACGCCCCGTCCGGTGCGATTCGAGAAGGCGTCGATGACGTCGCCCGGGAACCCGTAGGGGTACGTGGGGAAGGCGACCGGCGTGACCACGCCCATCAGCTCCCAGTGACCCGTGGTCGTATCCTTCCCCTTCGAACGCTCCAGCAGCCGCCCCGCGACCGCGGGGGCACCGGGTTGTGGTGGGCAGCCTGCAAGGTCCATGACGTTGCCGAGCCCGAGTGCCTCGAGGTTGGGCAGGTCGAGACCACCGACGGCGCGGGCGATGTTTCCGAGCGTGTTCGACCCTACGTCCCCGTAGTCCGCCGCATCCGGCAACTCCCCCGCACCGACAGCGTCAAGGACGATGACGCACGCGCGCGGCATAAGCCTAGATGAGTGGTTTCACGAGATCGTGTCCGGCGGGGCGTGCGCGAGGCGTACTGGGGTGCGCGGCGACCGTGGCGCCGCTGCTTGACGCAACGGTGCCACGGTCGCCGCGTGAAGCGCACGGGTGGGGTGAGAACACCTTGGTGTGCTCACCCCACCCGGAAGCGGCCCAGTGCGCCTGGCGCGCGCATCTGACCCGCGAGATCGTGAAACCGCTCATCTCGGTATTCTAGTAACCGATGGACACGGTGCTCAGCCTGCTCGAGCTCGCCGGCTACGTGCTGGCGATCCTGCTGCTCTCCGCCGCGGTGACGGCGCTCGTCGTCAAAGTGCTGCCGTCGCAGAGCGCGAAAGAGCAGAAGAGCAGCGACGCCGCCTGACGGCTCCGATCCCGGTGTCGCTGACAGAGACCGAGCGCCGCATCGTCGAAAGCATCGCCCAGCGAGCCGGCCACATCGTCGAGCTGGCGAGCACGCTCATCGGCTTCGACACGACGGCGCGCAATCCGGGTGATGAGCCGCGGCAGGAAGCGGAGCTTCAGGCTCACCTCGGGGCGCTACTCACGAGGGCGGGTGCCTCGGTCGAGATCTTCGAGCCCGCCATGGCAGAGATGGCCGGGCAGCCGCTCGTGCCGCCCGGCCTGGAGTTCGCCGGTCGCCCACAGCTGATCGCACGCTTCGCCGGCACCGGAGCCGGCAGGAGCCTCGTCTTCAACGGCCACATCGATGCCGTCTCCTACGAGCCTCGCGACCGCTGGACCAGCGATCCCCTGCGTGCCGAAGTCCGGGACGGGCTGCTCTACGGCCGCGGCGCATGCGACATGAAAGGCGGCATCGCGGCCATGACGATCGCTGCGGTCGCGCTCGCCGAACTCGGAGTCGGCCTGGCCGGAGACCTCTTCGTGGCCACCAACACGGATGAGGAGTCATCGGGCGCGGGCGGGCAAGCGCTCGTCCGGCACGGCCTCGAGGCTGACGCCGGGATCGTCACGGAGCCGACCTCGTTCGCAGTGTGGGTCGCCTGCCGCGGCTCCGAATACGGTGTCATCACCGTCCCCGGACGGCCCGGGCACGCCGAGATCCGCCACCCGCACTGGAGCGAGGGCGGTGCCGTCAACGCGATCGAGAAGGCCATGCTCGTCGTCCAGGCGCTGCAGGGGCTGCGCGAGGACTGGCGCACCCGCTCGACGTTCGTTCATCCCTACGTCTCCGTGCCCGATGTCGTGCCCACGCTGATCTCCGCAGGCGAGTGGGCGGTCACCCATCCAGCCGACTGCAAGATCACCGTGGCCGTGCTCTACCAGTCCGTTCAGGCAGACGACGCCGGTTGGGGCACCGCCGTCCGCGCCGAGGTGGAAGAGTGGCTCGTTCACGCCACGGCAGCGGATCCGTGGCTGCGTGAACATCCGCCGACCGTGGAGTGGTGGCCCAACGGGGTGATGCCCATGGACATCCCCGAGGACGATCCGATCGTGGGCGTGATGCGCGGGGTGAACCGCGATCTGGGTCTACCCGACGTCCTCCACGGTCTCGACTCCTGGTACGACGGGGCCACGCTGACGCGTCATGCCGCCACACCGTCCATCGGCTACGGTCCCGCCGGGTTCTCCGCCGCCGGTGCGAACGTCGCCCACACCATCGACGAGCATGTGCCGGTCGCCGACCTCGTGACGTGTGCGCAGGCGCTCGCGCTGGCCGCCTACCGGTTTTGCAGCTGACGGTCTAGCCGAGGGCCTCCGACAGCTGTGTGTACGGGAGCCCGTGCGCTTCCGCCACAGCCTCGTACACGACCTTGCCGCCGGCGACGTTGACGCCCCTGGCGAGCGAAGCGTCGTCCTGCACAGCCTGCAAAACACCCTTGCCGGCGATCGCCTGCACGTACGGGAGCGTGACGTTCGTGAGCCCCTTCGTGGAGGTGATGGGGACAGCGCCCGGCATGTTCGCGACGCAGTAGTGGACGATCCCGTCGACCTCGTACACCGGGTCGTCGTGGGTCGTCGCGTGCGAGGTCTCGAAGCACCCTCCCTGGTCGATCGCGACATCGACGAGCACCGCGCCGGGCTGCATTCCGGCGAGCATGTCGCGCGTCACGAGCTTCGGTGCGCGTGCGCCGCGGACGAGCACGGCGCCGATCACCATGTCGGCATCGGCGATCGCCTCCGTGATCTGCAGGCGACTCGAGATGGCCAGCGTGATCCGACCGTCCAGCATCATCTCGAGCTCACGCATGCGATCGACGCTGAGATCGAGGATCCACACGTCCGCCTGCATGCCGACCGCGATCAGCGCCGCGTTGTAGCCGACGACGCCGCCACCGAGGATCACGACCTTGGCCGGAGGGACACCGGGAAGGCCCCCGAGCAGGATGCCGCGCCCTCCATGGGCCTTCTCGAGCGCCCATGCGCCCATCTGCGGGGCCAGCCGGCCCGCGACCTCGCTCATCGGCGCGAGGAGAGGGAGGCGACCGTCGGCGCTCTCCACCGTCTCGTACGCGATTGCGGTCATGCCGGACGCAAGCAGCGCCCGCGTCAGCGGCTCGTCCGCTGCGATGTGGAGATAGGTGAACAGGACGAGGTCGTGACGCAGAAACCGATACTCGGGCTCGATCGGCTCCTTGACCTTGAGCAGCAGCTCGACGCCGTCCCACACCTCCTGAGCCGAGTCGGCGATGCGCGCCCCCGCGGCCACGTAGGCCTCGTCGGCGAACGAGGAGCCGACACCGGCGCCGCGCTCGACTACGACCTCATGGCCGCGCCCCGCGAGCTCGAGCGCGCCACCCGGGGTGAGCGCGACGCGGTACTCCTGCGTCTTGATCTCCTTGACAACACCGACCCGCATCGCGGCCGGACGATAGCGAAAACGGCCTCAGGTGATGGGGGTCGGCGGTTGCTCGCCAGCGAGCACGGCAAGCACGTTCCGGGCGGCGAGCAGCGCCATCTCCCGGCGGGTCTCGACGGTGGACGACCCGAGGTGCGGCAACAACACCACGTTCTCGAGCTCGAGCAGCCCCGGATGAATCTCAGGTTCATTCTCGTAGACGTCGAGGCCCGCGCCCCCGAGGCGGCCGTCGCGGAGCGCGTCGACGAGCGCGGCCTCGTCCACCACAGGCCCGCGGGTGGTGTTCACGAGGTACGCATGCGGCTGCATCAGGGCGAGCCGGCGCGCATCGACAAGGTGCCGGGTCGCAGCGTCGAGCGGACAATGCAGCGAGATCACGTCACACGTTGCGAACAGCTCGTCGAGCTCGAGAAAGCGTGCGCCGAGCTCGTCCTCCACCGCCCGCTCGGCGCGCCGCCGGCCGGCGTAGGCGATCTTCATCCCGAACGCCTGTCCGCGCCGCGCCGTCGCCGTGCCGATCTGGCCGAGACCGACGATCCCGAGGGTCTTGCCCTGAATGCCCATGCCCAGGTGGAAGAACATGTTCCAGCTCCAGCGAAGACCGCGCCGCACCATCCGCTCCGCCTCGCCGAGCCGCCGTGTGGACATCAGGATCAGCGCGAACGCGATGTCTGCGGTGGCATCGGTGAGGACACCAGGCGTGTTGGTCGCGACCACGCCGCGCGCCCGGCACGCCTCGACGTCGATGTTGTTGTAGCCGACGGCGACGTTCGCCACCACCTTCAGGTTCTTCCCGGCGGCCGCGAGAAAAGCGCCGTCGATGCGGTCGTGCAGCAGCGCCACCACCGCGTCGGCACCCGTCACCGCGTCGTACAGCTCCTCGAGGTCGAGCGGCCTGTCGTGCGGAGACACCCAGACGTCGTGAACGGCCTCGAGCGCCTCGATCGCATCGTGTGGAATCTCCCGGGTGACGACGACACGGGCCATCGCGTGTGTCTACCCGCCCGCCGGGTCGCGCCGAACGAGAGTGCGGGCCAGCCGGCCGGCGGCATAGGCCGCCGCGAAGAACCACGGGTCGTCTCTCGGGCTCCGCCCCATATGGGACAGGTCGAGGTGCGCACACGCACCCTCCCAGCCCGTGACCGGGACGGTCTCGACCTCGATCCCTTCGGGAGGGTCGAGCCCGGCGGGCCACGCGACCTGCCGACCGCCGAGCGTGAGCTCGAGCACGGAGCGCGTGTGATGCGAGAGCCCGCGATGACGCTCCCTGGAGTCGCCGAACGAGACGCGCGGCGCGATCACGGCACGGCCGCCGAGGGCCGAGGCCGCGTTCGCCGCCTCCGCCGCCGCGACCCCGCCGTGGCCGAACCGCGTGCCCGTGCCGACGATGCCCGGACCGATCGAGCAGACGATTGCCTGCGCTCCGTGCTGACGCGCGACGAGCAGAGCAGAGGCCACGCTCACGCATTGCAGGTCACCGCCGAAGCACGGGCTGACGGCAATCGTGCGGTGGAGTAACTGCCTCACGTGGAGCGCGCGCAAGATGTCCGAGAGCTGCACGGGCAGCGCGCCCCCTCCCAGCTGCACGTATGCGACGCGAACCCCCGCGAGGCCGGCGCAGACAGGCGCCACCTGGCTATGCACGCTCGTGCACACGACGGGGGTCCCGTCGAGGCGGGAGAGGTCGAGCCCGTCCTCCTCCGCGAAGCGAACGGCGTGCTGCAGCGGCGTATAGGGAAGCGTCATCACGTGGGCGTCCGGATTCCCGTCGAGCCACAGACCACGCGTCAGATTGGCGACGACGACGTCGAATCCGCCCGAGCCGAGGCCGAGCTCGCGCGCACGGGTGTTGACGAGGACGATGTCGCCCTCCTCCATATCGCCGGCGAGATCCGGATAGGCAACCGCCGGCCTGCCCTCGACTTCGACGCGGGTCAGGCGCGCGAGACGCTCGCGAACCGCGGTGACGCCGCCCCACGCCAGCCCGAGCCCGCTCATCTCACGAGGAGCGAGCGGCGTCGACGATCCCGAGCGTCACCTCGACCATCAGCTCGAGGTCGCTCACCGCGATGTGCTCGGCCGCCGTGTGGATCGCGGCCATTCCGTTCGCCAGGTTCGCACACGGCAGGCCGCGAGCGTTGAAGACATTCGCGTCGGCGCCGCCGCCGGCAAGGCCGTACCGTGGCTCGATCCCGGCGCGTCGCAGACCCGCAGCCGCAAGCTCCATCACCGGGGAAGCACGGTCGAGCCGGTAGCCGGTGTACAGGGTGGTCACGACGGTGTCGACCGTGCACTGACTCGTGGCCGCCGCGTACGCGATGACCTCGGTCTGCTCCTGGACGAGCCGGGCGAGCCGCTCAGGGTCGTGAGAGCGAACGTCGCCTTCGATCCTGCACGTCTCGGGCACGATGTTCCGAGCCGCACCACCCTCGATCAACCCGAGGTTTGCGGTGGTGATCTCGTCGATCCGTCCGAGCGGGAGATCGGCCACGGCCCGCGCCGCCGCGACGATCGCGGATCGGCCCTCCTCCGGGGCGATGCCGCCGTGCGCGGCGCGACCCCGGAACGTGGCTTCCAGCCGCACGGCTGTCGGCGCGCCCTCGAGGACGAGGCCGATCGGCGCCGCGTGGTCGAAGACGAAGCCGAGCTCGGCCTGCAGGACCGACTGGTCGAACGCGGTGACGCCCTCGAGACCCGTTTCCTCGAGAGGGGTGAACACGAGCTCGAGGCCGGCGTGCAGCCGTCCCTCACGGACGATCCGACGCACCGCCTCGAGCATCACCGCCACCGCCGCCTTGTTGTCGGCGCCCAGGATCGAAGCGGTGTGGGTGCGGACGACACCGTCCTCCACCACCGGGTCGATAGTGCCCTCCACCGGCACCGTGTCGAGATGCGCGCACAAGAAGAGCGGCGTCCCGGGCGCTGTGGCGGGAAGCCGGGCGACGATCGTGCCCATGCTGGAGCCGGTGACGGCGCCGGTGTCGTCCTCCACCCAGGCGATGCCGAGACCGTCGAGAACCGCCTGCACGCGGTCGGCGACCGGACGCTCCCGACCCGGAGGGCTCGAGATCGCGCACAGCTCGAGGAAGAGCCCGAGAAGAGGCGGCGCCGTCACCGGCGCTCAGACCGCCGTGGCGGTCTTCGCGCGGGAGGCGGCACGGACACGGGCGGCCCCTACGAAATCGCGGAAGAGCGGTGACGGCCGGGTCGGTCGCGACTTGAACTCCGGATGGAACTGGCTCGCCACGAACCACGGGTGGTCGGGCAACTCGACGATCTCGACCAGACGCTTCGTCGGGTACGTCCCGGAGAAGACGAGGCCGGCAGCCGCGAGCTGATCACGAAACGTGTTGTTCACCTCGTAGCGGTGCCGGTGGCGCTCGTGCACGACGGCCTCGCCGTAGGCCTCTCGGGCCGCGGTGCCCTCGGCCAGCTCGATCGCCTGCGCACCGAGCCGCATCGTGCCGCCGAGATCCTCGATTCCCTTTTGGTCGGGCAGGAGGTCGATCACAGGGAACGGGGTCTCCGGGTCCATCTCGGTGGAGTTGGCGCCGTCGAGGCCGCACACGTGGCGGGCGTACTCGCTGACCGCGACGTGCATGCCGAGACAGATCCCCAGGTAGGGGATCCCGCGTTCGCGCGCCACCTGGCAGGCCAGGATCTTGCCCTCCCAGCCGCGCGAGCCGAAGCCGCCCGGGACGAGCACCCCGTCCACTCGTTCGAGCACGTCGGCGGCCTCGTCGTAGGTCATGTGCTCGGCATCGACCCATTCCACGTGGACGTCGGTGCCATGGTGGATGCCGGCGTGCTTGAGCGCCTCGAAGACGGACAGGTAGGCATCCCGGAGCTTGACGTACTTGCCGACGAGCGCAATCGTGACCGCGCCCTGCCTCCGGTCGATGCGCTCCACCAGCTCGTCCCACTCACCCAGCGAGATCACGGACGGGCCGTCGAGTCCCAGCTTGTCGCAGACCAGCCGATCGAGGCCCTCCGCCTGCAGGCGCTTGGGCACGAGGTACACGTCGCGCACGTCGGGTGAGGCGATGACGGCGCCGCGGTCGACGTCGGCGAAGAGCGCGATCTTGTCCTTGATCTCGTCGGAGAGCTCGTCGTGGGAGCGGCAGACCACGATGTCCGGATGGATGCCGATGCGGCGCAGCTCGTTGACCGAATGCTGGGTCGGCTTCGTCTTCAGCTCGCCGGCGGCTTCGATGAACGGCACCAGCGTGACGTGGACGTAGACGACGTTGTCCGGCCCCACCTCGCGCCGGAACTGGCGGATCGC
>JBJXGY010000093.1:0-4117 GCA_046160185.1 Gaiella sp.
CGACAGCCTCCGCCGGATCGGCTGTGGACGAGGTGAGCGCTTCGGCGAGGTCCGAGAGCGAGGCCCGGCGGAAGGCGCGCATCAGCCTGCGAAAGAGCAAGTCCGGGTCGGTGTCACCCGCCTCGAGCGCCACGACAACGGTGGGCACGCCGAGCGTGACCGCCAGCTCGGTCGCCAGCACCGTCTTTCCGTACCCGCCACCGGCCGCAACCAGCGAAACCGGGGCACCGGTCATCGCCCCGACCAGCCGTGGTCGAGCCACGTGGTGACGCGGGAGAGTCAGCCGGGCCGCAGACATCGAGGTTCTACTTCACATCGTCCGCTGCCGGTGCCTGGAAAGTCAAGAACGCCCGGCGCTGCCGCCGTTGCACCACGTACAGCCCGGTTGTGTGGACACCAGGGATTCTCAGGCGGGAACCGGCGAGACCACGACGTGTATCGCGCAGCGGCAGCGGAGCTCGCGCCAAGCCTGAGAGCAAACACTAGGGGTTTCCAGGTTTCGGAAGAGCCTGCCGGCTGCGACGATCGGGGCCATGCCGACAGCACGGGTCCCATGAGTGCGTTCCTGGATGAGCTCGCCCGCACTATGGCGACGCCGATGCCGCGCTCGCGCGCGTTCCGGATCCTTGGTGGAGCCGTCGTCGCGGCCGCCGTTCCCGCGCTCCGCCCGCAGCGCGCATCCGCCGGTGCGAGCGTGCCGGCGCTCACGACCGGCTGCGAGCCGAAGCAGTGCAAGCCGCCGGAGCCGTTCTTGTGCGCCTGCCGCGGGTCAAAGGCGAGCAACTGCAATAGCGTGTGCGGCGTCGCGGGCTCGACCTGCTGCTGCTTCATGAAGGGCGCGGATCTGATTTCGCTGATTGCCTGTCCTCCGGGGTACCGCTGCGACCCGCCGAGAGAGTCATGCGCCTGCATTCGGCCGTGCGGCAGCGAGTGCTGCAAGCCCGACGAGGAGTGCAGGGATGGCACCTGTGCGAAGAAGGTCTGCGGACCCGACATCACGAGCGAGCTCGAGAGCACGCTTTCGCGTGTCAAGTCCGCGTTTGCCGGCTGGTCGGGAGCGAAGCGGTTTGTTGCATGCACGAACCTGGTGACGCTGCCCGGGGCGGCGGTCTCGTGGGACATCCGCGAGCTCGGCCCAGGAGGCAGGCCGGGGTTCAGCAGGTCGTATCGACCGTCCTGCTCGACGTGTGGGCACTCCGTCCAGGTCGGAACGGACTGCCACTACTCCGGCTCGGTGAACTACGTCGTGTACGGCGTGATGATGCGGCTCTGTCACGACCACTTCAAGAGCGACGAGTCCGGCTTTGCCGATTGGTACTCGTCGGACGAGATGCTCGAGCTGATCTACATACACAAGAACAAGTCGGGCACCGAAGCAGCCAACTTCCAGGCCTCCAACAACTGGGCGCTCGCCGGATATCACTCCGGCTCGGTCCGCCCAACCCCGCCGGGGGACCGCAAGGAGTGCAGACCGTGTCCGAACGGATACTCGGGACGAGGTCTGACTGTCAACTGGCTGCCGTACAAGATCGGCCCGAGTTGAGAGGCACGCCTGACCGGGCGCGACGTGCGCGTCGTGGTCGTGTGGGTCTGCGCCCGTGCGTCGTGCGTTGCGCCCTTGCACTGCTGCTCGCGGTCTCCGTCGCCGTGTCGGCAGCGCTCACCACTGCTGCCGCCACCTCAGGAGAGACACGCGCCGGGGCGGCCACGCTCTGCGTGGGCAAGCCGACGACAATGGTCGGAACGAGCGGCGACGACCAACTGCTGGGGACAGCCGGGGACGACGTCATCGCTGGCGGTTCTGGCGACGACCGAATCAGCGGAGGCGGTGGCATCGACATGCTGTGCGGAGGCGACGGCAACGATCGGCTCGACGCTGGCGCCGGTCGCGGGAACCTGCTCGACGGCGGTCCGGGAGACGACATGCTCACCGGGGGGCGCGGTATAGACGTGCTCGACGGCGGGGCGGGCGACGACACGCTCTCCGGCGGCGCAGGTGACGACACCGCCACGTACGAACGATCCCCCGCGCCGGTACGCGTCTCGCTCGGACCGGGCGAAGCGACGGGATGGGGAACCGACCGGCTGACCAGCGTGGAAACGGTCGTCGGCTCGCGCTTCGCCGACACCCTCGTCGGCGACGCCCGCCGCAACCGCCTCTCAGGCCACCTCGGCAACGATCGATTGAACGGCTCCGGCGGCAACGATCTCCTCGACGGAGGGCCTGGCAAAGACTTCGCAGACGGAGGCCCCGGCAGCGACCTCTGCATCACCGCGGAAAGGACACTGCACTGCCCATGAAAGACGCTCTCGCCATCCACCCCGGCAGCCGGCGACGATGATGGCCACTCTCGTCCTCGTCGCCCGCCTCATCCTCGCAGGCGTATTCGCAGTCGCGGCTATCACCAAGCTCGTGGATCGAGAGGGCACGCGGAAGGCCGTTGCTGCCTTCGGCGCGCCTGCCCGGATCGCCGCGGCGCTGGCCATCGTGCTCCCACTCGCCGAGCTCGCCGTAGCCGCACTGCTCCTACCCTCGTCGACCGCATCCGTCGGCGCGCTCGGCGCGCTGGTTCTGTTGGGAACGTTCACCGCAGCGATCGCCTGGAACCTCGCCCACGGGCGCGCGCCCGATTGCCACTGCTTCGGGCAGCTCCACTCGGCGCCGGCAAGCTGGAAGACGCTCGCGCGCAACGCGGTGCTTCTGGCCCTCGCAGCGTCCGCGCTCGCCGGCATCCTCGCCGAGCCGCCCGCGAGCGCAATCGCCTGGATCGGCGACCTCAACGGCGCCGAGCTCCTCGCCCTCGCCGTTGCGGTATCCGCAGCCGGACTGGTCGGGGTGGGTGCCGTCGGATTCGTCACGCTCATGCGCTCGTACGGGTCCGTCCTCGTGCGGCTGGACCGGCTCGAGCGAGCACTCGCCGACGAAGGAATCGACCCCGACGGAGGAGCCGCAATGCCCGAGCTCGGTCTCGAGCCCGGCACCCCTGCCCCCGCCTTCCGGACGGTAGCTCTGAGCGGCGAGACCGTCTCGCTCGAGACGCTCACCTCCACGGGTCTGCCGAGCCTGCTCCTCTTCACAAGCCCGACGTGCGGCCCGTGCAAGGTACTTCTGCCGGCGGCCGCCGCCTGGCAGCGCGAGCACGCCGATGAGCTGACCGTCGTCTTCGCGAGCGACGGCTCGCGCGAGGAGGTCAGAGCCGAGGCCGAGGAGCTCGGGCTGCGGCATGTCGTCCTGGACGAGGACCGCCGACTGTCCGAGTCGTACCTGGCCAACGGGACACCGAGTGCCGTACTGATCTCGCCCGACGGGTCAATCGGGAGCTGGGTCGCCTCGGGTGCGGAGTGGATCGAGCAGCTCGTCGCGCAAGCCCTGGCGGGTAAGGACGATGGCGGCCTCCCGTTGGGAGCGGAAGCCCCGGCCCTGGAGCTCCCCACGCTCGACGGGGAAGCCGTGTCACTCGAGTCGCTGCGCGGCCGAGACGCTCTGCTCCTCTTCTGGAACCCGGACTGCGGTTTTTGCCGCTCGATGCGCGACGACGTGCTCGCCTGGGAGGGCTCGGCGAACGGGGTCACCCCACGCCTGGTCGTCGTCTCGTCGGGAGACGCGGAGAGGACACGCGCCGAGGGCTTCCGGTCGCTCGTGCTGCTGGACGAGGATTTCGCCGCAGGCTCGGCGTTCAACGCGAACGGAACGCCGATGGGCGTCCTCGTCGACGCGGATGGACGAGTTGCGTCGCCTGTTGCGGCCGGCGCCGAAGCCGTGCTCGCTCTGGCCAATGGGCGGTCCTGAGCGCGGGCGGCCGGATCTCCGGAGTCTCTCCGGCTGCGTTCCCGTTCGAGGGCCCCGCCCGGGACGGCCGGGGAGGCCGCGTTGACAACCGCTCGAGCTCATCCCAGACGATCACGTTCCACATAATCTGCGCCGAGGGGTAGCCGAAGCGACGGAACCGGTCAGCGGACGCCGGCGAGCCGAAGGTGGACCTCGTACAGCGCGATCGCCCCCGCCGCCGCCACGTTCAGCGACTCTGCCGACCCGGGGAGCGGGATCCTGACCCTGCAACATTGTGCTGCAAGGTTGTCGGGCAGTCCCGTTCTTTCTGCGCCGAGCAGGATCGTG
>JBJXGY010000094.1:0-5154 GCA_046160185.1 Gaiella sp.
TCGACGGGGTCACGGACGCGAACACCTCCGGTGCGAGCCCACACGGACTTGGAATCCAGGCGGCGCAGTCGGCGCTCGGCTCCTCCACGAACAAGAAGGCTCTCGCCCTCTTCACCGACGGCCTGACCCAGCAGACGGACGCCGCTTCGGCGGCAACGACGGCGAAGACGCAGAACCCCCCCATTCGCATCGCCACCGTCGGCATCGGTGCCGATGCCGCTGCTTCCGCCATGCAGAGCTGGGCGACGCAGACCGACTACTACCAGTCCGGGTCATCCGGCTTCAGCGCGGACGAGCTCGTCTCCGACATCGGCGCCGCAGTCGCCGTCCCGGCGGCATTCACCCTCACCGAGACACTCGGACAGACGTTCACCCCGAGCGGGGCGACCGCGTCGAAAGGCTCCGTTACGGGGACGGGGCCGCTCGTGTGGACGGGCGAGCTTCTCGACGAGACGGCAACGCTCGACTTCACGGCGACACGCAACGGCTCGGGCCTGTTCGCCGTCACCGAGGAGGAGGTCAGCACGAGCGCGCTGACGGTCTCTGGTGGCACAGGCACGATCACTCCGCCTGCCACGAAGAAGATCGAGGTTCTCCCGTGTGACGCTGGTGCGCTGCTGGGGGAGACCACCTGCACCGGTAGCTCCTGCGGGGCCGGCGGAGAGTTGTCGAACGGCATCCAGTTCTCGCTCAACGCGGGCTCTCCAGCCGCCGGGACCGAGATCTTCGTCGCCGGTCTCACGAGCACGCCCCCGGCGGACGTGTGCTCCGGCTTCAACACCAACACGAACGGCGTCCAGATCGACATCCGTCCCCTCACGACCCCTGGGGACTTCGAGATCCGGGTGCCCAAGGCCGCCCTCGGTGGCAAGAAGTGGTGGCAGACCGACGTGTGTGTCGGGACCAACCTGAAGTTCATCACCAAGATCGGGTCGCTGGCGAACCTCCGCCCTGGAGCAACCGAGAACAGTGGCCGCTGGTGGGGTCTGCTCCCGAGCGTGCCACGCTTCGTCATCCTCCCTGGTCTCGGTTTCGTCAAGGGCCCGTACATCACCTTCCGCGGGCCAGGCGCCGCCCCGGGTGATGCAGTGGTCCGCTTCACGGTCCCGTACGTCGCCAACTCGTCGGGCCTGACCACGAACGGAAAGGCCGGGTACGACCCGAGAGGGTTCTGCTGCTAGATGGTTGATCGGTGATTGGGGTGCGGTCGGGGGCGTTCACGACCAAGCAGCGTGCGGTGATCGGCTGGGGCCAGTACCGGAGCTGTACGGGTCACAGACGAGCGCCGCGCGATGCGCCGAGTCGTGGGCGTCACCCGGACGTGCCGGAATTGCCGATCAACCATCTAGTCCCGAAGCAATGAGACATGGGGGAGGGCCCGCGAGCCCTCCCCCACCGATCGTGGCTCGGCAGCGGCCAGGATGCCGAGCTGCTCGAAGAGCCCGTCGCGGCGGGTGGCTGCCTCACGAAGCTCGCCTTCCTCGCTTTCCAGATCGGCGAGCCCGTCAAGGGCGAGAGCCTCCTCGTAGCGGTGTCCGACTCGCTCGGCCTGGGCGAGGGCGGACTCGAACGCGGCGCGGGCAGCGTCCCGCCGGCCCGCGTGGAGATGCACGCGTCCGACGACCCGATGCAGCGTCGGGAGCACGAGCGCCCCGCCCTCGAAGGCTGGAGCTCGCTCGAGCGCTCCGGCGGCGCGCGCCGCGGCGGTGTCGTACCGCCCTCCGAGGAGCATGACCTCTGATGCGCGCGCATCGACGAGGAGAACCGACGACGGGTCGTCGGATTCCTCGAACGCCCGGCGCGCCTCGTCGAGCGTCAGCAGCGCCTGGGTCGCGTTGCCACGCCGCGCCTCCAGCAGCGCCGTCTCGACACTGCATTCAGCCACGTCCGTCGGGCTGCCCCCGGCTCGGCTTGCCCGCTCCGCATCCCGCAGCAGCGGCTCTGCTTCGTCGAGACGACCCTGCGCCGAGAGGATCTCGCCGATATTGAACGCCGCCATCGAGACGCTTCGCGTATCGCCTGCTCGCTCCCAGGCTTCGAGCGCCCGCCTATACAGGTCGACGGCCTCGTCCCATCGTCCGGCGTAGTAGGCAGCGCGGCCGAGGTTGTTGAGGACGCCGCCCATCCGGACGAGGTCGCCGAGCTCGTCGTAGAGCTGCAGCGCGCGCCGCGCGTGGGCGGTTTCGCCGGGGTTCCCCAGGGCGCTGGACACGAGGCCGAGGGCGACGAGAGCCTCTGCCAGGGCCTTCTTCGCGCCTACCGCCTCGGCATCGGCGATCGCGCGCTCCAGCCACGTCACGGCGTTCCCGGGGTGACCACGGAAGTGCGCGATCGCCCCGAGCCAGGCTTCGATCCGCGCGTGCTGTACCGCCGCCGGGATGCTGGTGACGCTGTCGAGCAGGCGCAGGGCGCGCGACAGGAGCGTGTGGGCTTCGCGGTAGGAGCCGAGCCTGTACGCGATCATCGCATCCTTGCGCAACAGTCGCGCCTGCTCCACCACGTCGCCGCGGACGCGGCGTTTGGCGATGTGGATCGCCGACCGCGCTCGCTCCAGCTCGCCGAGTAGCAGCAGCACATCGCAAAGCGCCTCGGCCGCAAGCGCGACCGCTTCGCTCCGTGCGCCACGACAGCGGGTACCGGCGGTCACGGCACGTTCGAGCAGCGCTCGCGCGTCGACGTTCGCGTACACGTCCTGCGCTCGCCGCCCCGCGACGAGCCCGTAGCGAAGCGCCTTCTCCCATACCCCCGCCTCGTAGAAGTGGCGCGTCAGCTGATCGGCGACGCCCACGCCGGCGTCGCGCTCCAGCGCCTCACCCACGCGCCGATGGAGCGCACGCCGGCGGCGGAAGGGAAGTCCCTGATACGCAGCCTCGCGCAGCAGCCCGTGACGGAAGCGAAGCCCACCCTCGCCGTCGGCGACGAGGAACCGGTCGAGTCGGGCGATGACCGCCTCCGCCTCGGACTCGTCGAGCTCCAGCGCGGTGACGAGATCGGCCCGGGTGAACCGCGCGCCGAGCACCGAGGCGCGTCGCAGCACGGCTCGGTCGGCGCTTTGCAGATCGTCGATCTGCACCGCCATCAGTGCCTCGACCGACCGCGGAAGCGCCTCGAGGTCGGCCCCGTCGCGCAACGCGGCAACCATCTCCGTGACGAAGAGCGGGCTTCCGGCGGAGCGGGCGGCGATCCCTGCGGCAACGTGCCCGGGGAGCGGGGCGTCCTCGCTGAGCTGCTCGACGAGGAGGAGCGCTGCGTCTGGCGGCAACGGTGCGAGGGGCATCTCGAACGACTCGACACCACCAGGCAACTGGAATCCGCCCTCGTAGGCGCGTCGCGCCATGACGACGAGCCAGCGGCGTGTACCGATGCCTCGCGCGATGTGTCCGATCAGCTCGACGGAGGCCTCGTCCATGAAATGCACGTCGTCGATCACGACGAGCGCCGCATCGGGGACGAGCCCGTCGAGCAGCGACTCGACAGTCTCCGCGATCCGCTCCGAGGCGAAGCGCTCGTCGAGCGCGGCCGTCTCGGGGGTCGGCGGCAGGTCGAGACCGAGGACGAGACCGAGCAACGGCAGCCACGGCGCGAGATGAGGTGTAACCGCGGCGACCGCGTCCCGCAGTCGCCGTTCGACCTCGCCCTCGGGAGCGTGTGGACCGAGTTGTAGCGCGCGACGAATGATCTGCCCGACGGTCACGTACGGCTGGTTCGCCTGAATCTGGGTGCACTGGGCTCGTACCGAACGCCCGCTCGGCACGTGCGCGCGCAGCTCCCCGAGCAGGCGGGTCTTCCCAAGGCCCGGTTCACCGGTGACGATCACGAGCGCCCCCTGCCCCTGGCGTGCGTTCGTGAACGCCGAAAGGAGGCGGTCGAGCTCGGGCTCGCGCCCGACGAACGGACCGATCGCCTCGGGCTCGCGCTCGCCGTTGGCCGGCCCGACGTCAGAGGCACGAACGAGCTCGGCCTTGCCCTTCGCGGCGAACGGCTCGACAGCGGTCACGTCGTACGTGGTGCGTGCGCGCTCGAGCACGTCCTCGCGAACGAGGAGCTGGCCGTCTGCGGCGCGAGCCATGATTCGCGCCGCCGTGTTGATCGCGTCGCCGTAGAACGTGTACGTCCGTCGTGTCGGAGGTCCGACGATTCCCGCGAACACCCTCCCGGCGTTCACGCCCACGCGTACCGGCAGCGTTCCGGGGCGCTCGACGATTGCGCGAGCCGCCCGAAGCATGAGCTCCTCCTCGTCTCCGCCGGCGCTTCGCGGCGCGCCGGCGAGCAGGATCGCCTTCACCGCCTGCTTGCTCACGTCCGTCTGTGCGAATGTGACATCGAAGCTCAGGCAGCTCTCCTGGATGGCGGTGATCCGCTCGTCGAGCGCCTGGGCAAGCGCGTCCGGCCCCTGCTGTTCCAGCAGTGCGTCCGTGTTCCGGATCTCGACGAACGCGACCGCAACGTGGCGGTGCTCGGGGTCGGACGGCTGCCCGCGCAGCTCGCGTGTGTACGCGGCGGGGAGAAGGTGCGAGAGGTCGATGCCCGACGGGTCGAAGAACGGAGGCGTGATCCGGGGAGCCTCGGGGTTACCGCCCAGCCGAACGGCTCCGTCGAGCTCGGCGGCGAGCAGGCCGGGGTCGAACAGCGCGGCCGTCGGCCGGCTGAGCATGACCTCGCCGGCGCTCGCGACCGACTCGGTCTCGACGCAGGCCGACGCGTCCGCACCGGTGACGACGAGCTCACGGTGGACGCGGCCCACGAGGAAGAAGTGGAAGGTGCCCGCGTGCATGCCGATCGACATTTCGAGCCGGACGGGGCCGGCCGAGGTCGACAGTCTGCGCATGTCGGCGAGGGCGCTCTGCATCCCGAGAGCCGCGGTAGCCGCCCGGTGCGCATGGTTCTCCCCCCGGAAGAGCAGGAGCACGGCGTCGCCGCCGAACTTGAGCAGATCGGCGTGGTGGGCATAGGCCGCCGTGATCAGCTCGGCGAAGGCGGCGTCGAGCACGACGGCGATCTCCTCCGCGCCCTCACGTCCCCGCTTCGCGAGCTTCTCGGTGAGCTCGGTGAACCCCGACACGTCGGCGAAGACCAGCGTGCCCTCGAACGTGCGCGCGAGGGCCGAAGGAGCCTCGCGCAGCCAGTCCGCGGCGAGCCGGGGGACGAAGGGAC
>JBJXGY010000095.1:0-4760 GCA_046160185.1 Gaiella sp.
GAGGTGTCCAGGGACACGATCTCCAGGATCACCGATCGGGTGCTGGAGGAGCTCGCGGGCTGGCAGACGCGTCCGCTTGACCGGGTGTACCCGGTGATCTTTATCGATGCGATCCACGTCAAGATCCTCGAGCCGCCCAGCGGGTGGGTCGACTCTGATGATCATGGTCAGGCTAATCGCCGTCGGCGTTTCGCTGATCGCGTCCGCGTCCGCGTTTGCGGTTGGAGGGCCGTCGCTTACAACGGATATCGGCACGCCGGTCGACCAGCTTTCATCTCACGGCGGTGGGCCCCTGCGAGGGCAGCAGGTAGCGTTCTTGACCGCGGGTGGTTGTTCGCGGCTGGGGACATGGCGTTTGTCGACGAAGCCCCGGGTCGTGTGGTCTCGTTGTGCCGCGCGGCCGTTCGGTGTGTCCGCCTATTCCAACGGGCTGCTGTGGGCGACACTCGAACGGTTGCCGGAAGGTCGTCGGCGACTGTCTGTGTGGCGTGAGCAAGCCGGCCATGTCAATCCCCGGAAGCGCCTGATCTCGCAGTATCTCGCGCCCGGCGAAGCCGTCCCCGTTGTTATGAGCGATCAATACTTCTGGATCGATGGCGAGCTGCGGTTTCCCGACGGCGAACGGTACGATGGTGATTTCTCGCTTCGTCCACGCTATGTCGGAGGGTTCACCGTGCTGTACGCCGACGGCAGCGTTGGCTTGATCGGATTCGATGGAATCAGACTAACGATTCCCTCTGATCCGCTTCCGGCACTGGCGGTGCGCGCGGGTCGCGGCTCCGGCGGCCAGTCGAACAACTTCCTGATCCTTCGCGGCTCGGTGATCGAGCACCGAGACTCGGCTGGCAGGATGCTCAACACGTACCCTCTCCCAAAGGCGAAGAGCTACGGCGACGATCGCTGCTTCCAACCGTCGCCGTGTCCGCTTGCCGAGGTGCGGCTGGCAGACTTCGAGGGCTGGTACGTCGTGTATGTCCACGGCAGAGCCATCCATCTGGTGGATACCCGTACCGGTAAGGATCTGGTGGTGCAGCGTCCACGCGAGCAGCCGGTGCATCCCCAGCTCGAGCCGAGCGGGCTCACCTACAGCCACGGCAGCAAGATCAGCTTCTTCGGGCAACGCAAGATCGACGCGCTGTTCCGGTAAACCGTAGGAACCAGGTGAGTTCCAGCTCCGCTCCGCAAGACGTGACAGACCCGGCTTCTTTCGGCTTCGGTGCCTCTTTCCAGGACGGTTTCGGCCCGTTTCTCGCTCGTAGTCCCCAGCGCGATGCGCCTCGCGGAGGCGGGCAGCGGTTTGAAAGACGCCAACCACCTCTCTCGAGGATGGGCCGTGCTGGAATCGAACCAGCGACCTTGGGATTAAAAGTCCCCTGCTCTACCAGCTGAGCTAACGGCCCGCCCGCCTCAGTGTACGGCCAGGCGCCCGGACGACCCGGCTCGGCAGATGCGTGAACTAAGGTCAGCGTGATGGAAACGACAGAGTCCGAAGAGCCTGGCGAAGGCGTCGAGATGGTCACCGACGAGGAGCGGCGGACGAGCTACCTCGAGCTGTTCTTCGACCTGGTGGTGGTGTTCGCGATCACGCAGGTCGCGGCGCTCATCCTCTCGGACACGTCGGCGGCGGGTTTCGCGCGATCGACGCTCGTACTCGGGCTCGTGTGGTGGGCGTGGTCGGGGTTTGCATGGATGACGAACGCGATCGACATCGACGATCGCGTGACGAAGCTCTCGATGCTGCTGGCGATGGCGGCGACGTTCATGCTGGCGTTCGCGATTCCCGGGGCATACGCCGGCGACGGGGCGTGGTTGGGGAGCGCGTTCCTCGCGATCGGGGTGCTCAACGTGTGGCTGTACCTGCGCGGTAGCCGGCACGATCGCGAGTTGCAGCGTTCGGTGGCACGTCTGGCGCCGTTCTTCCTTGGCGGCCCGGTGCTCGTCTTCGGCGGCGGCCTCGTGGACGGACATGCGCGCGACGTCCTGTGGGTGGTCGCGATCCTCGTCAACCTTGCCGGCGCGCTCGATGCCGGCGGGCGCGTGTGGCGCGTTTCGGCGTCGCACTTCGCGGAGCGTCACGCGCTGTTCGTGATCATCGCGCTCGGCGAGTCGATCGTGGCCATCGGCGCCGGCGCGATCGACGGGGAGCGCCGGCTTGCGCTCGCGGTCGCGATGCTCGTTGCGTTCGCAGGCACCGCCGGCCTCTGGTGGGCGTACTTCGGTTTCGTCGCCGGGGCCGTGGAGCGTGCCCTTCACCGGCACGACGACCCGCGCACTCGGGGGCTCCTCGCGCGCAACGTCTTCACGTTCGCGCACTTCCCGATCATCCTCGGCATCGTCTTCTTCGCGGTCGCCGCCAAGAAGGTCGTGGCGCACCCCGACGAGCCGCTATCCGACGCGGGGCGCCTCGCCCTGGGGGTCGGGCTCGCGCTCATGCTCGGTGGGCTCACGCTCGGACGCTGGTTCGTCGTTCGCACGATCGCGGCCAAGCGCCTGCTTGCCGGGGCGCTCGTACTCGCGGCCGCCTGGTTTCTG
Organism: Gaiella sp.; assembly: GCA_046160185.1. Classification (GTDB taxonomy): domain Bacteria; phylum Actinomycetota; class Thermoleophilia; order Gaiellales; family Gaiellaceae; genus Gaiella. The sequence continues at coordinate 2,533 of JBJXGY010000095.1, forward strand.
GACGACCTCGACGCGACGGTTGTGCTCGCGATCGCGGTCGCGATCCTCATGCTCGAGATCGCCTGGGAGCACTGGCGCTACGCCGCCGTCGCCGGCGGCTGACTACTCGACCGAGAACGTGACGTTCACGATCGACGTCACGTCTTTCGTGCGCGTCGACGTGTCGTACGAGCCGAAACCGCCGGCGTCGGCCGAGTCGGGCGGGGTCACGTCGAGCGGGCCGACGCTGATATCACGGAGCTTGCCGAGCTTCTGGCCGGCGGTCTCGACAACGGTGCGGGCGCGGGAGAGCGCATTCTTCGTCGCCTCGGCCGAAAGCGCGGGGCGCAACTCGGCCAGCTTCGTGTAGATGAACTGCGGGGGAGCGGTCGTCACCGGGATGCCCGTACGTACGAGCTCGGCGCTCGCCTCGATCGATGCTACGACCTCGTCCACCCGTGTGGATCGCACCCGGAACGACCGGCTCAGCCGGTAGCCGGTGAGCTTGTTCTGCGGGCCGCTGTAGATCGGCTCCGTCGAGATCGGGGTCACGGTGAGCTCGTCCTCCGTGATCCCCTGGTTGTCGATGAAGGCGGTCATGGATGCCGTCCAGCCGTCGAGCTGCTTCGCCGCCTCCTGGGTCGTCGCCGCCTGCGCCGTGATGAAGGCCTCCCAGATCACGACGTCGGACTCGATCCGCTGCTTGGCCGACCCGACCACGGACACGGTGTCGTTGGCGCCGCGATCGCGGATGCCGCCGGCGACGGCGTGCAGGCCGAAGGCGATCGCCGTCGCCACGAGGGCAAGACCGAGGAAGCCCCGAGAACCGGTCACCCCGCGCTCACCTGCAAAACGCGTTCCGTCCCGAGCCGAGGCAGAGCAGACCGGCGAGGCGGCCGTCGGGCTCGACGACGACGAGCCGGCGGCCGCCGGTCGCATCGAATCTCGCCAGCGCCTCGCTCATCGGCGCGTCCGGCACGATCGTGTCTCCAGGTTGGGCCAGAGACGCGGCGGGCGTCGAGCCCGCCAGGCCGTCGAGCACGGCGCTGCGCTCCACCGAGCCTACGTAGTGGTCGCCCTCGACCAACAGCACGGTGACGATGTGCTCGTTCTCGAGTAGCCGGCGCAGGTCGGTGACGGTTGCATCCGCGCGGAGCGTCTTGGGACGCGCCAGCATCACGTCGGCAACGGTGCGCTCGCGGGCCTCGGTGACCGAAAGGCTCGTGTTGTGGCAGGCCTGCGACACGGGGGGATCGTAGCCTGCGCGTGGAGCTTGGCAGCCCGCAGGAACTACGCAGCGTCGACGGCTGAACGACCGAGGACGGCTTCCAGCCGCGCACTCAGTGCTCTGCCCGGATCTCCGGGCTGGAGCCTTGAACCGCTCGACGGGCTCTTGCAACTCGACAGGGGCGCGCCGACCGGCCCCACGTCCCTAACGAAGACCTAACACGCGGGCGTCAGGGTGTTCGGGTGGGAATGGCGAGAGGGCAATCGTTCAGCGCCTGAGAGGAGAGACGATGCGTAAGACAGTGCTCATGGGAGCCGTGCTCGGCGCCGTGGTGTTGGCGCTCATCGGTGGCTCCATCGCCCGGGCTGACAAGGGTGACAACGACAGGAAAGGGTCCAGCAAGGGGAATCTCGACGGCTACCAGGAGACCCCGTCGATCTCGACGGCAGGACGCGGGGACTTCCGCGTCGACATCGACGGAACGACGATCCGCTTCCGGCTCCGCTACGAGGGTCTCGAGGGCGGTGCGGTCGGCGCCGCTCACCTGCACTTCGGGCAGCGCCATACGGCAGGGGCGGTGATCGCGTTTCTGTGCGGCGGTGGCGGCAAGCCCGCTTGCCCGGCGAGCGGTACGGTCGAGGGAACGATCGTGGCCGCCGACGTGATCGGGCCTGCCGCTCAAGGCATTGCCACGGGCCAGTTCGACGAGCTCGTCCGCGCTATCCGCGCCGGAGCCGTGTATGTGAACGTGCATACGGCGACGTACCCGGGAGGTGAGATCCGCGGTCAGCTCCGCGGTCGTGGGAAAGACTGACCTGGCGACTGAGTGAGGGGGTGCGGGGCGCGCCTCGCACCCTTCGTCGTGGGGCTCGCCATGGTGTCTCCGAGTCGCGCGACACCTTGCCAGGACTTGGGCTCCGCCCGGCTCGTCGTCCTGGAGGGGTTCCCTGGGGGAACCTCCGGTTCCCCCGGCTTCAGGGCCTGTACGTCTGTCGCGTGGTGGGATCTGCGGGAGCAGATC
>JBJXGY010000096.1:0-8793 GCA_046160185.1 Gaiella sp.
TCTTAGCGCGGGCGACCGAGCTCGAGTTCGACCGCGTCGAGCCATTCGCGATGCGCCTGAACGACACGTCGCCCAAGATCGGTGACGAGGCGGATCGACTGGGACCGATGCGGAAGCGAAGAGGCCCGCTCGAGGTTCTGCGCAAGCTCGGCATCGACCTCGTCCAGGTCGCTGCGTAGTGCGACCAGGCTTGCCAGGAGCGTTGGCGGATCGGTGAACTCCGCGGCCAGCACCCGGACGGTCGCTTCGCTCTGGATCCTCGGAAAGCCGCTCGGTTGCGCGATCCACTCGCGTAGCGCCTCTTCGCCTCGCCGCGTCAGGGAATAGACGCGCCTCGGAGTCGTCTTGCCGGGCGCAGTCTCGACGGAGAGGTAGCCGAGCTGTTCCAGCCGTTTCGGCTCGCCGTAGTAGTGACTCTCCGCCGCGGCCCAGTAGGCACGGCCGTTTCGCATCATCCCGACGATGTCGTGCGCGCTGGCGCCGCCGCGACCCACCAGGGTCAGGATCACGTACGAGAAGGGACTGAGTACATCGCGCACTTGACAAGACTCCAATATAGGGTTTAGTGTTCAGACTCCAATCTGGAGTCTAGCGAAAGGAGCTGTCGTGTCCGCCACCACCCAACCAGAGGTCGTCGTCACGAAGGGCGGCGAGGGTCGCACCGTCCGCTTCTATGCAGACGTCATCGAGATCAAGGCGCAGGGCGGTGACGTCGACGTCTTCGAGACAACGGCTCACGCCGGATGTGAGCCGCCCATGCACGTGCACGAGCGCGAGGACGAGTCGTTCTACGTCGTCGATGGTGCGGTCACCTTCTTCGCCGGCGATTCCGTCGTCCACGCCGGGCCCGGCACGTACGTGTTCGCTCCGCGCGGCATCCCCCACACCTATGCCGTGGACTCCGGGACCGCGCGGATGGTCGTGACGGCGTCTCCGTCCGGCTTCCTGCAGATGTTCGACGCTGTCCAGGACGCGTTCGGTGGAACGATGCCTGCCACGCCCTCGCCGGACGACGGGCCACGTCTTGGCGGCACCCTGGCGGGATTCGGCATCAGCATCGTCGGACCCAACCCGAGCGCGGCGTAGCGCTCGGCCTGCGTGGGTGGCGCGGCAAGCGTCACCCACAGTCCCTACGTGCTGCTGGTCGATGCAGTGGGTTCGTCTCGTAGGATCAGGGGTTCGCCCCTAGACTGATTCGATGTTCCGCCCCCTGCCGGAGAAGCCCGATCACGACGGGCTGGAGGTCGCGATTCTCGAGCTCTGGGAGCGCGAAGGGACCTTCGCGCGGCTTCGCGAGCAGAACGCGGAGGGGCCTCGCTTCAGCTTCATCGACGGGCCGGTGACGGCGAACAAGGTGCTCGCGGTGCACACCGCATGGGGGCGGACGCTGAAGGACGTCTTCCAGCGCTACAAGGCGCTCCGCGGGTACCACCAGCGCTACCAGAACGGATTCGACTGCCAGGGCCTCTGGATCGAGGTCGGCGTGGAACGCGAGCTCGGGCTCAACTCCAAGCGCGACATCGAGGACTTCGGGCTCGAGGAGTTCGCCCGGAGATGCCGCGAGGTTGTCGTGCGGTTCGCGAAGGAGCTGACCGATGGTTCGATCCGGCTCGGCCAGTGGATGGACTGGGGGAACGACTATTTCACGTTCAGCGACACCAACATCGAGTACGTGTGGCGCATGCTGAAGACGGTGCACGAGCGCGGGTGGCTGTACCTCGGCCACCGCTCGACCGAGTGGTGCCCGCGGTGCGGAACCTCGATCTCGCAGCACGAGCTGACGATGTCGGGCGTGTACCAGGATCGCGCCGACCCCTCGCTCTTCGTCAGGCTCCCGCTGCTCGAGCGGCGCGGCGAGTCGCTGGTGATCTGGACGACCACCCCGTGGACGCTGCCGGCCAACGTCGCTGCCGCCGTCAACCCCGAGGCCGAGTACGGCCGGCGTGCAAACGGCGAGTGGGTGGCGGCTGCCCGCTATCCGGAGGAAAGCTTCGCCGAGCTGCTGCCGGGGAGCACACTCGTCGGCTGGCGCTACGAGGGGCCGTTCGACACGCTCGCCCCCGGCGCCGGCGTCGAACATCGCGTGATCGCGTGGGATGAAGTCTCCCTCGACGACGGAACGGGCATCGTCCACATCGCGCCCGGCTGCGGCGGCGAGGACTTCGAGCTCGGCAAGCAGGAGGGCCTCCCCGTGCTCACGCCCGTCGACGAAGCGGGCCACTTCCACGACGAGTACGGGTGGCTGCACGGGCTCTCCACATCGGACTCCGCCGACCAGATCGTCGGCGACCTCAAGGAGCGAGGGCTGCTCGTCCAGGCCGGCCTCCACGAACACCGCTACCCGCACTGCTGGCGTTGCGACACCCCGCTGATCTTCCGCATCGCCGACGACTGGCTGATCTCGGTCGAGGATCTACGCCGGCCGATGCTCGACGCCAACGCGACGGTGACCTGGACGCCGGAGTACATGGGCAAGCGCATGGACGACTGGCTGCGCAACATGGGCGACTGGAACATCTCGCGGCGCCGCTACTACGGGTTGCCGCTGCCGTTCTACCCATGTGCCTGCGGGCACCTCAACGTAATCGGGTCACGCGCCGAGCTGGAGGAGCGCGCCGTCGATGGCCTCGAGCAGCTGGAGGAGCTCCGCCGCCCGTGGATCGACCGTGTTCCCGTCACCTGCGAGAGCTGTGGGCAGCCGTCGGAACGCGTGCGGGAGGTCGGCGACGTCTGGCTCGACGCCGGGATCGTCCCCTTCTCGACGCTCGGCTGGCGGAGCGAACACTGGGTCGACGAGGGGTACGCGACGGGCGCCGCGAAAGGGCTCACCACCGCAGACCTGCCGGATCACGCGTACTGGGAGCAGTGGTTCCCGGCCGACTGGGTTTCGGAGATGCGCGAGCAGATCCGGCTCTGGTTCTACTCGCAGCTCTTCATGTCGGTCGTGCTCACCGGGAAGGCGCCGTTCAGGCAGGTGCTCGGCTACGAGAAGATGCTCGACGAGACGGGCCGCGAGATGCACGGCTCGTGGGGCAACATGATCAGCGCGGGAGACGCCTTCTCGCGGATGGGCGCGGACGTGATGCGCTGGCAGTACTGCGCGCAGCCGCCCGACCGCAACCTGCTGTTCGGCTTCGGGCCGGCCCACGAGATCCAGCGACGGCTGCTGACCCTCTGGAACTCCGTCGGGTTCCTTGTCCAGTACGCCAACATCGAGGGATTCTCGCCCGACGGGGCAGATCTCGAAGGCCCTCCCGACGCCGAGCTCGAGCCGCTCGATCGCTGGCTCGTGGAGCGGACGCGGCAGCTGGTGCGGGATGCCGGAGCGGCCTACGAGAGCTGGTTGACGGTCGACGTCACGCGTGCCTTCGAGGCCTGGGTGGACGACGTCTCGAACTGGTACATCCGCCGCTCACGTCGTCGTTTCTGGGACGGCGACGCGGTTGCCTTGCGCACGCTCTGGCACGCGCTCGTCCAGGGTCTTCGTGTGGTTGCGCCCGTGATGCCGTTCCTCAGCGAGCACCTCTGGCAGATCCTCGTGCGCGACCACCTCGGCGACGAGCACGGCAGCGTCCATCTCTCGGGCTGGCCGGAGGAGGCGCCCGTCGATGATGCGCTGCTGGCCGAGATCTCGGACGTCCGCCGCGTGGTCGGGCTCGGGCATCAGGCGCGGCAGTCGGCCGGCGTCAAGGTGCAGCAGCCGCTACGGAAGCTCGTGGTGGAGGGCGCCTCGCTCGCCTCTTCGCATGCGGGCGAGATCCGTGACGAGCTGCGCGTCAAGGAGGTCACTTTCGCTGCGGTCGACGCCGAGCTGCGCGTGAAGCCGAACCTCCCCGCGCTCGGGCCGCGACTGGGGAAGGAGCTCGGGGCCGTGCGCCAGGCGCTGCAGGCCGGGGAGTTCGAGGAGCTTCCGGGCGGTGGCTTCCGCGCAGCAGGTCACGAGCTGACTCTGGACGAGGTGCTCGTGGAGCGGGCGGGTAAGGAGGGGTGGGCGGTGGCGGCGCAGGACGGGGTCACCGTGGCGCTCGACACCCACGTGGATGCCGCGCTCGACCTCGAGCGCAGGGTCTACGAGCTGATCCGCAAGGTGAACACGCTGCGCAAGGAACGGGGACTCGAGCTCTCGGACCGCATCCGCCTGACACTGGCCGAGCCCGACGCCGAGCTGCTGGAGCACCACGATTGGATCGCGCGCGAGACGCTGGCGGTTGCGGTCGGCGTGGGGGCAGACCTCCGCATCGACCGGCAGTAGAAGCCGGCTTGGCGCTGTCCCCGCCGCTGTTGCTACCTGCTGGGCGGGAGCAGCGCCAGCTCCCGCCGAAGCTCGACCGGTAGCCGGAACACCACGTCCTCGGTCGCGAGCTGGTAGGGCTCGATCTGGGTCACGCCGCGGGAACGAAACCATTCGCAGACGCGGGTCACCAGACGCTCGGGCGCCGACGCGCCCGAGGTGACGCCGACGATTCTGGCGCCGTCGAACCACGTCTCGTCGATCTCGGTCTCGTCGTCGATGAGATGTGCCTCGACGCCGAGCGCGCGCGCGACGTCCACCAGGCGCTGCGAGTTCGACGAGTTGCGCGAGCCGATCACGAGCAGGAAATCGACCTCCGCCAGCATGTCCTTCACGGCCCACTGCCGGTTGGAGGTGGCGTAGCAGATGTCCTCCTTCATCGGCCCCGCGATGGTGGGGAAGCGTCGGCGGAGGATGCCGATGATCTCGGCGGTCTCGTCCACGGAGAGCGTGGTCTGCGTGATGTACGCGAGCTTGCTGCCCTCGGGCAGGCTCACCGCCTCCGCCTCCTGCGCATCCTCGACGAGGACGATCGCATCCGGCGCCTCGCCCATCGTGCCCACGACCTCCTCATGCCCGGCGTGACCGATGAGGATGATCGTGTAGCCCTCGTTGGCGTACCGGCGCGCCTGGGCGTGCACCTTGGAGACGAGAGGACACGTGGCGTCGATCACGTTGTGCTGGAGGGCCTTCGAGTTCTCGTGCACGGATGGGGCAACTCCGTGGGCGGAATAGACGAGCGTCGAGCCCCTGGGGACGTCGGTCTCCTCGTCCACGAAGATCGCGCCGCGCTGCTCGAGGTCGCGGACGACATGGATGTTGTGGACGATCTGCTTGCGCACGTAGACCGGGGCGCCGTAGTGCTCGATTGCCTGCTCCACGGTGTCCACTGCGCGCTCGACTCCCGCACAGAAGCCGCGCGGGGAGGCGAGCAGGATCTTCTCGACAGCGAGCGCCACGAGATCAGGGTACCCCTTGTCGCGCGGTGATCGCGAGTACGACACCCGACAGCACCACGAGACCACCGACGATCTGCCATGCGGCGAGTGTCTCGCCGAGCCAGGCCCAGGCCACGACGGAAGCGATCACCGGCTCGATGGTCGCCACCACGCCGACGCGGGACGCCGGGAGGTGACGAAGCGCACCGACCGAGAGCAGGAACGGCAGCACGGTGCCGGCGACGACGGTCGTCGCGGCGAGCGCCCACACAGGGACAGACACCGAGTCGAGGCGTCCGGTCAGCGAGACGCTCTGTGCGAGCGTGTCGAACGGGTAGCTCCAGGGTGGCTGGACGACGGCCCAGAAGCCGGCTGCCACCAGCATGGCAAGGCAGACGAGCGAGGGTGGATCGCGGTGGCGTGTGCCGTGTTCGCCCATCAGGAAGTACATGGCGATGGCTCCGGCGGCGCCGAACGATGCGGCAAGGCCGATGCCGTCCAGCTCGAGCTCGGTCCAGACCTCCGCGACGAGCGCCAGACCGAGCAGAGAGAGGCCCGCAGCGAGCCAGACACGGCGGCGCACGGGCTGCTTCCACGCGATTCTCGCCCAGACCGCGACGAGGACGATGCCTGCGAACTGGATCACGAGGGTGACCCCGATCGGCAATCGCTGGATGCCGATGAAGTAGAGCCACTGGACGAGTGCGACGGCGATCAGGCCAAAGGCGACGAGCCATGGGATCTCCCGCGGCCGAACCTTGAGGCGGGCGGGCGCGAGGAGTGCGAGACCGACCGCGAGCACGGCGAATGCGCCTGTCACCCGGATCTGTGTGTAGCGCTCGGCGCTGAGGCCGGCCTCGGTGATGGCGACCTTCGCCACCGACCCGCCGAACCCGAAGAGCACCGCCCCAAGCAGGGTCATTGCGTAGCCGAGCGTGGGACGTGGCTGATGGGAGCGGCCAGGCATGACCCGCGAGCATACGGACGAGTCGGGGCGGCCGGATTCGAACCGGCGGCCTCCCGCTCCCAAAGCGGGCGCTCTACCAGGCTGAGCTACGCCCCGTCGTTTTCACAGCGTACGTGTTCCGTCGGCGAACGACGCGGGGCGCCTTGCGGCGCCCCGGTCGGTCAGCGTGTGGGAGGGAGACTCAGGCGTCCTTGCCGCGGAGCGCCGTCCAGATGGCGCTGCCGAGCACGGCGCCGGCGAGCGGGCCGACGATGTAGATCCAGATGTTGTCCCAGTCCTGGTTCCAGAGCACGGGGTCGAGCGAGCGGGCCGGGTTGAAGGAGCCTCCGGAGCTCGGGCCCACAGTCACGGCCGCTGCGAAGATGAAGAGCCCGATCGAGATCGGAGCCATCACGCCGTTCCACGGTGCGCTCTTGTCCGTCGCGACGGTGAGGATCACCCAGAGGAAGAGGGCGGTGGCGACGATCTCCAGCACAAGCGCTCCCCAGTCGCTGACCGCGGCGCCGGGGTTGGTGGACAGGTTGTCCATCACGTTGCCGCTGAAGACGATCGCCTGGACGAGCACGGCGGCGAACCCGCCGACGAGCTGGGCGACCCAGTACGGCACGACTTCACCCATCGGGTGCTTGCCGGCGAGGGTGAGCCCGGCCGTCACCGCGGGGTTGTAGTGCCCACCGGAAATGTGTCCGAAGGCGGTGATGGCGAGGAAGAGGCCGAGACCGAAACCGAACGCGATCCCAAGGCCCTCGATCGAGCCGGGGAGATCGACGGCCGCGGCAATGCCGCTGAAGCCGAGGAAGAAGAACAGAAACGTGCCGGCCGCCTCTGCGCCGAGCCGCTTTGCAAGTGGTGGAGCGCCCACGGATCCCTCCTGTCGTGGTCTGACGTTTTCGGGCCCACGAATGGGCCGTCTACCCTTCGAAGGGTGCGGTCGTTCCTTCTGCTCGTGACGGTCGTCTCCTGCCTCGCTGCGGCGTTCGGCTCGGCGTCCGGTCATCGGATCGACACGCCGTTTCGCGGTTCGATCAAGCCGATCGACGCGCGGCTGGCGGCGCGGATGACCGGCGTTTCCTGGCGCCCCGGGTGTCCGGTCGCGCTGCGCGATCTCCGGGTTGTCACCGTCCGCCTTCGAGGTTTCGGCGGCGGCACGCAGACCGGGCGTGTAATCGTGCACAGAGCCGTGTCGAGGGAGATCCTCTCGGTGTTCCGCCGGCTCTACGAGGCGGGCTTTCCGATCCGCCGCATGGTGCCCGTCGACGCCTACGGCGGCAGCGACTTCCGCTCGATCGAGGCCGACAACACCTCCGCCTTCAATTGCCGCTACGTGGACGGCACGACCCGCTGGTCGGAGCACGCCTACGGCCGTGCCATCGACGTCAACCCGATCGAGAACCCGTTCGTGTCCAGCTCGGGCACGACATCGCACCCGAAGAGCGTCCCTTTCCTCGACCGCTCGCCGTATCGACCGGGGATGGCGGTGGAGGGCGGCGAGCTCGTGCGCGCGTTCGACGCCGCCGGCTGGGGCTGGGGCGGCCGCTGGAGCGCCGTCAAGGACTATCAGCACTTCTCCGCGAGCGGTCGCTAGCGCGATCGCGCGGGGTCGCGACGCGCGGGGGACTGTCCCGTCTCCGCAGGGGGACTGTCCCCCCAAGGTGGCGGGCCCTCAGCCAACCACACGCACCAGCGCGCGGTGCAGCTCCCGGAACGACCGGTCCATCCGCTTCTCCGTCCCGTACCGCCAGAGCACGACGTTGGCGCCGTAGCGCTTCTTGGCGAGCCAGGCCGTCCCGCCGGAGATGAGCGGGGCCGATTCCCAGTGGATGTTTCCGGGGCCGGGCGCGCCGAGCCGGCCGGTGTGACCGTCCGCGAGCAGGTCATGGAGGTCGGTGGCCGCGTCGTCGCCGTTCAACACGTACAGGGTGAAGGTGCCGAAGCGCCCGAGGTTGGCCTGGGAGGGAAGCGCGGTCAGCGCCACCCAGTGCCCGGGGTAGGCGAGCCGCTGATCCGGCCGCACCCGCACGCCCGTGGCGGCGTGGAAGCGCGAGGCGACCGCCTGCGACGCCAGCGGCGCGGAGGCGCGCGCCGGGAGCGTCAGCGTGAGAAATGCCAGAAGCGTGAAGCCGATCGCTGTGCGGGCCTGCATACCCTCATCTCGGCGGACCGAGGTTCATCCGTCAAGAGCCGATCCGCTCAGCAGTCGAGCCACTCCGGCCGCTCGAACCCGCCGATCTCCTGAATGCCGCCGTAGATCGCCTGCACGATCTGCGTTGAATGGATGCGGAGGCGACACGTTCCGTAGGGCAGGCGCCCCGTCCGCTTGCGCCGGCTGTGGCGCGAATGAACGTTCACGACCGATGGGAGCAGGCAGGACCCTGGCAGTCGGAGATGCCCTGCTCCAGCCAGTAGTCTTCGATCTCGCGCTGACGTTGGATGTGGTCCGCAAACAGGTTCACAGTTACACGGAAGCGCTCGTTCTCGACATCAAAGAATGTGCGCATGAACGAGACGAAATGCCGAACGAGGTCCGGATCGGAGTTCGTCAGCTCCACGTGGTTTCGAGCCTTCGAACCCTCTGCCCAGTAGAGCATGCAGCCAGC
>JBJXGY010000097.1:0-26719 GCA_046160185.1 Gaiella sp.
GGCTCTCCCTCTCCTTGCTCTTACTGATCGATGACGTCGGACGACACGTCGACCGGCTTGCCAGAGTTCGTCTTCGCCGTCGCGCCGAGACCGGCGTTCGGTCCGCTCGTCAGGTGGACCATGACCGGATCCCCATTCGAGTCGTCGACGAGCTTGCCGCAGAGCGTGAAGCGCGCCCACGGGCCGGCGGTCCCCACGCGCGCGCGCACGACTGCGCAATCGGAGTAAGGCTCGACCGGGCCGTCCATCTGATCATCCGAGCCCGGTCGCGCGCTGTTCCACACCGCGCCCGGACCGAGCAGCGCCTCATAGACGCACTTGCAGCCGCATGCCCATGCGGCCTCCGGCTTGGGAAGCTGAAGCTGCACGTGCAGCATCTCGTTCGTGTCGTTCTGCACGTGGACGCGCTCGGCGCAACTGCATCCGCCGAGGAGCGACACCGCGAGCGCCGCGGCAGGCATCGCAAGTCGGGTGCACCACCTGGTCCAACTGCCTGATCGAATCGTGGCAACGGTCATCATGGTTTCTTCTCCTCACGAGGCGCGCTCGAGGCGCGCTGTTCCAATGACTGTAACAGGAGGGCCGCGCCCTCGTCACCCGTCGCACGGGCGCGCTCGAGCGCCTCGATGCTCGTCCACGCATGCGCGTAACCGAATCCAGGTCGTCGAATGACCTCGTATCCGCCAGGCGTGCGCACGACCACGATGAAGCCCGGCAGAAACATGAAGAGCACGCTCAACCCGAGCCCCACGATGATGATGATCCTGCGCAGCGGCTTCGGAATCCCCGCGCGCTCCGCCGCCTTCGAACTCTTCTCCTTCACGATGCGGAGCCAGCGCTGCGCGAACGCGAATTCGATGCTGAGCAGCCCCAGCCCGACGCCGATGACGACGAGTCCCGGGCCGGGAAGGATGAGCATGGCGATACCGATCGCCACGACCGTCGCGCCGGCGATGCCGATCACGATCCGCCGCACCGTGCGGACCGTCATGTTCGAGAGGCGTTCTTCGACTTTCTTGAGCGGGGTGATCGAGCGGATCGGATTCATGGCGGACTCGCGTGAGCGTAGTCGTCCTCGATGATTCTCGATGCCGGGCGCGAGCGCGATACGATCGACTCTCCCCATGGCTCGCCCCTCCAGTGAATCCAGATCATCCGGCGCCTCGAACAATGCCACCGATACGACGCGCATCATCTATTCGATGATCGGCGTGTCGAAGGAGATCGAGCGCAAGCCGATTCTCAAGGACATTTCACTCTCCTATTACTACGGCGCGAAGATCGGCGTCCTTGGCTTGAACGGCAGCGGCAAGAGCACGCTCCTGCGAATCATGGCCGGCGTCGACAAGGCGTATGAAGGAAAGATCACCGCGGCGCAGGGGTACACCGTCGGATTCCTCGAGCAGGAACCGCTGAACGGCGAGACGCGCACCGTCATCGAGCTCGTGCGCGAAGGCGCGAAACCAACCTACGACCTCCTCGCCGAGTTCGATCGTCTCAACGAGAAGCTCGCGACGGAACTCACGCCGCAGGAAATGGATCGCACGCTCAATCGACAGGCCGAAGTGCAGGAGAAGATCGACGCGGCGGACGCGTGGACGATCGACAACCAGCTCGAGATGGCGATGGACGCGCTCCGCTGTCCGCCCGCCGATCAATCGCTCGCGAGCGTTTCGGGTGGTGAGCGCCGTCGCGTGGCGCTGTGCCGATTGCTCCTCTCGAACCCCGACGTCCTGCTTCTTGACGAGCCGACGAACCATCTCGACGCCGAGAGCATCCAGTGGCTCGAGCAGCATCTCAAGCGCTTTCCCGGAACGATCATCGCGGTCACGCATGATCGCTACTTCCTCGACAACGTCGCGGGGTGGATCCTCGAGCTCGATCGCGGAAGGGGCATCCCCTTCGAGGGGAACTACTCGTCGTGGCTCGAGCAGAAGCAGGCCCGTCTGGCGCAGGAGGAGAAGCACGAGTCAGCCCGGCGCCGCACGCTGGCCCGCGAGCTGGAGTGGGTGCGTGCGAGCCCCACGGCCCGCCACGCGAAGTCCAAGGCGCGGCTCGCTTCGTACGAGCGGCTGCTGGCCGAGGAGCAGACGAAGCGGATCGACTCGGTCGAGATCCACATTCCCGCCGGCCCGCGGCTCGGCGACGTCGTGGTTCGCGCCGACCACGTGCAGAAGGCCTTCGGCGACCGGCTGCTGGTCGAGGATCTCACCTTCGATCTCCCGCCCGGCGGCATCGTCGGCATCATCGGGCCGAACGGCGCCGGCAAGACCACCCTCTTCCGCATGATCGCCGGCGAGGAGGCGGTGGACGCCGGCACGCTGACGGTCGGCGAGACGGTCGAGCTGGCGTACGTCGACCAGTCGCGTGGCGGGCTCGAGCCGGCGAGCACGGTGTGGAAGGAGATCTCCGGCAATCAGGACCTCGTGCTGCTCGGCAAGCGTGAGGTCAACTCCCGGCAGTACGTCTCCTGGTTCAACTTCAAGGGGTCGGATCAGCAGAAGCTCGTCAAGGATCTCTCCGGCGGGGAGCGAAACCGAGTGCACCTGGCGAAACTGCTGAAGGCCGGTGGCAACCTGCTTCTTCTCGACGAGCCGACCAACGACCTCGACGTCGACACGCTGCGCGCACTCGAGGACGCGCTCCTCGACTTCGCGGGCTGTGCCGTCGTGATCACGCACGACCGCTGGTTTCTCGACCGCGTGGCCACCCATATCCTCGCCTTCGAGGGCGAGTCACAGACGGCGTGGTTCGAGGGGAGCTACGCCGAATACTGCGACTGGGTGCGCGAGACACGCGGGCCCGAGGCTCTCGAGCCGCACCGCATCCGCTACAAGCCACTGGTGCGTCCGGGCTGACCGAGCCGAAGCCCGACGCTCAGGGCCTACCCCAGAGCCGGAACCCGCTCCCGCGGATCCCCGCGCGGGAAGACCCTTGAAGCGGACCGCTCACGCGGCCGGCCGCAACCGCACCACGCAAGGTCGACACAGGGCGTCTCAGGCTGCCGCGGCCCGGGGCCAGGCGAGCGCCAGCGCGGCGCCTTCGCGGAGCCCGCCGCCAGCAAGCTCGAACGGGCGATCGAGCGCCCGAGCCGTCTCGGCCAGGATCAGCGTCCCGGCCAGCAGCGTGCGTGCGCGGTGGGGATGAAGGCCGAACGTCTTCGCGAGTTTCGCCGCCTTCGTGCGGGCGGCGACCTCGACGACGGTCTCCAGGTCGTCCACCGAGAAGCCGCGGCGCCCGACGATGTGCCACACCGCGCGTGCGCTGCCGCCGCAGGCGATCAACATGTCGGGCGAGGGCAGGGCCAGCGAGAGGAGTGCCTCGCGGACGTGCGCTCGGGCGCGGTCGATGCTCTTTGCGCGCGGTGGGTCGCCCTCGAGCTCGAGCTCGGTGAGCCGGAGCGAGCCGATGTCGAGCGACCGTACCCAGGCTGGGCCGGCGAGCGGTGTCCCGACCACGATCTCCGTGGAGCCGCCGCCGACGTCCACCACGCCGAGCACGTCCGGCAACTCTCCAGCCAGCCGGTGCACGGCACCCTCGTAGGCGAGTCGTCCTTCCTCCTCGGCGCTGAGAACGTGGACGGGCATCCCCGTCGAGCGCTCGAGCGCGGCGACCAGCCGGCCCGACGCATCTCCCTGACGCCCCGGCGCGGTGACGATCACCTCGACGGTGCTCGCACCCTCCCGCCTGGCGACCTCCGCGTACGCGGATGCGACGAGGGCTGCGCGGGACACGGTGTCCGGCCTCAGGCTGCCCTTTCGTGCGATCTCCTCTCCCAGGCCGAGGTACGCGCGCCGCGTGTCGATCTCCTCAATCGTGCCGTCGCGCCTCGTGTCCGCCACGAGGAGCCTTGCGGTGTTGGAGCCGATGTCGACGATGCCGACGCGCACGACGGCATTGTCCCCCTCAGGGTCGGATGTCCTCCGCCTGGCGTCGATGTGCGTCACCGTAGCGACGAGCCCTCGCCGTTGCGCGGCGCTGCATCACCGAGTGATGCGTTCGGGGTCGACCGCCGTCCTCCGGCCCAGGACGGCTCCACGAGCCGTCGGGCGAGAGCGCCCAGGCGTTCGTGGTGTCGGCGAACACGCTGTCGAGCACGGCGAGCAGCTCCTGGCGCGCCCGTGCCTGCTCGACCGGCACCAGCACCTCGATGCGCCGGTCGAGGTTCCGCGGCATGAGGTCGGCGCTCCCGAGGTAGAGAGTCGTCTCCTCCGGCGTGGAGAACTCGTAGATCCGCGAGTGCTCGAGAAAGCGGCCGACGATGGAGCGAACGCGGATGCCTTCTGAGAGGCCGGCGACGCCGGGGCGCAGCATGCAGATCGCCCGCGCGCAGATGTCGATCTTCGCGCCGGCCTGCGCGGCGGCGTACAGCTCGTCGATCACGATCGGGTCGACCACGCTGTTGAGCTTGAGGCGGATGCGCGCACGCTCACCGGCGACGGCTGCGGCGGCGACCCGGCGGATCTCCTCGACGAGGCGCGTCCGCATCGTGAACGGCGCCACGATCAACTTGCGGAACCGCTGCGGCCGCCCGAACCCGGTGACGTGGTTGAAGAGCTCGGCGACGTCGGCGGCGATGTCCTCGTCGGCCGTGAAGAGGCCCACATCCTCGTACAGGCGCGCGGTGTCCGCGTTGTAGTTTCCGGTGCCGATGTGCACGTAGCGGCGGAGGGTTCTGCCCTCGCGCCGCACGATCAGCGTCATCTTCGCGTGCACCTTGAGATCGGCGAAGCCGTGGATCACGTGCACCCCGGCCTGCTCCATCTGACGTGCCCACTGGATGTTGCGCCGTTCGTCGAATCGCGCCTTGAGCTCGACCACGCACACCGCCTGCTTGCCCTCCTCGGCGCAGTCGATCAGTGCCGAGATCAGGGTGGAGTCGTCGCCGGTCCGATAGACCGTCGTCTTCATGGCGATCACGTCGGGATCGGATGCGGCGGCCTTCGCCAGCATCTCGAAGGATCCCCGGAAGGACTCGTACGGCATGTGGTGGAGCAGGTCCGCCCGGGCGATCTCCTCGAAGAGCGCCTGCGGCGTCTGCGCCGCTGCAAATCTCGGGGGTACGACGGGCGCCCACGCGGGAGACTTGAGGTCGGGGCGGTCGATGGCGGCGAGCTGCTGGAGGTCCGCGAGATCGAGAGGCCGCTCGATCTCGTACACCTGATCCTTGGTGATACCGAGCCCGGCTGCGAGCCGGCTGCGAAGCTGCTTGGACGCGCTCGACGAGATCTCCAGCCGCACCACCTCGCCAAAGCGACGCTGGGCGAGCTCCGACTCGACGGCCCCGAGCAGGTCGTCTGCGTCGTCGGAGAGCTCGAAGTCCGCGTTTCGCGTGACGCGGAACGCGGCGCGCTCCCCGATCTCCATGCCGGGGAAGAGGGCGGAGAGGAAGTGACCGATCACCGACTCGAGCCGCACCAGCCGAGACCCCGTGGACACGAACCGGTCGAGGCCTTCCGGCACCTTCACGCGCGCCAGGCGCTCGTCGCCGGTCTCGGGGTCGCGGGCGATCACGGCAAGCGAGAGCGACAGACCCGAGATGTACGGGAACGGCTGTCCCGGGCCGACGGCAAGCGGGGTCAGCACCGGGTAGACCTCGCGGTCGAAGAACTTCTCGAGTTTCGCCAGTTCCTGCTCGCTGCACTCGTCGAGGTCGACGATCTCGATGCCGGCCTCCGCCAGCGCCGGGCGTAGCGCCCCCTTCCAGACCGCGGCCTGCCGGCGTGTGAGCTGCCCGACGCGCAGGCGAATCGCGGCGAGCGCCTCGCCCGCGGACAACCCGTCGGCGGAGAGCACGTGGTACTGGGAGTCGGCCTGTTCCTGCAGTCCTGCCACCCGCACCATGAAGAACTCGTCGAGGTTCGACGAGAAGATCGCGCAGAACCGCACTCTGTCGAGTAGAGGCACGGTCTCGTCTTCGGCCAGCTCGAGCACGCGCGCGTTGAACTCGAGCCAGGAGAGCTCGCGGTTGATCAGCCGCGGAAGATCGGTGACGGTCTCGACGGTCATGTCGGTGACGTTATCGGACGCCGGGCGCCTTCCCACAAGCGGCACGGTGGTACCCACGTCCCCGGATTCAGGCGGCGCGGCTCGCGGCAGCGCTGTGGCGCGTGAGGTGCACCGGGCGGGAGGAGCGAAGGTAGGCAACCACCGCCTCCGGCGAGCGACCTGACGGAATCAGCGTCTTCCAACCTGGGAGGTGGTCGCGCTGGTGAAAGTCGCCGCTCGCCACTGCGGGAAGCCCGGCCCGTGACACCCATTCGAACAACGTGTCCCGGTTGAACAGCTCGAAGCGATCGACCAGTGCGCGCGCTGCGGCGTCGTGCGCGAACCGCTGGGTTGTGCGTTGGCCGGCCTGCGCAGGCCCGGCGGCAAACGGGTGCGCCGCAACGAGCGCGGCGCCGGCGGCGCGGGCTTCGGCCAGTGCGCCGTCGATGTCGTCGACCGGGACGAACCGGTCGAGCCCGAGCGCCACGACGTGCACGGCGCGGGCGGGATCTGGGTGGTTGAACGTGAGCTCCGCCCCCGGGATCAGCGTCATGCCGTACACCCGGGAGGCGCGCTCGGACTCACGCCGGATCTCTTCGAGGTAGCGCTCGAAGCGAGCGGCTGGGACGCCGAGCGCTCCCCCGGTCCAGGGATCGTCCGTGCGGACGATGTGATCGGTGACTGCGAGGACGTCGAAGCCCGCCGCGCCGTACAGATCGACGAGCTCGCGCATGGTGAGCTCGCCGTCGCTCCAGGTCGTGTGGGCATGGAGCTCCGCGAGGAGTGATGACGTCGGTGACTGCACGCACGCATTGTCGCCCGGGCAGCCCGGCCCGGGGATGGAAATCTGGTGAGCAACCGGAGGATTCTGAGTTCTCAGCCGTCGGGCGGGGTTCGCGGCCAGCCAGTAGAGTTGCGTGCCGCGTGACCGCGACCGGGCTCATCGACCGCATCGAAGATGCACTGCGACCCCTCGCAATCGCGGCCAACGAGGCCTCGTGGGCAGTCAACGTGCAGTCCACAGAGGACACGGAACGTGCCAAGGTACGAGCCGATCTCGCTCTCACGGGCTTCCTCGGCGATCGGGAGCTGCTCGAACACGTCGAGGCGGGGCTGCGGAACGGCGCTTCACCCGCCGAGCGGCGCGCGCTCGGTGCGGTGCGCGACTGGGCGATCCCACATCAGATTCCGGAGCCGCTGCGACGCGAGCTCGTCCAGCTCGAGGCGTCGGTCGAGGCCAGGTACACGCAACACCGCGGGATGGTTCGCGGCGCGGAGGTCTCCGACAACGAGATCAAGCGCGTCCTGCGCCACGGGGACGACCCAGCCGAGCGTCGCGAAGCCTGGCTCGCCTCGAAGACCGTGGGCGCGGTCGTGGCGGACGACGTTCGCCGGCTGGCCCGCCTGCGGAACGAGGTCGCGCGGCATCGCGGGTACCGCGACTGGTTCGCTCTCGCGATCGAGACCATGGAGATGACCGAGACACGACTCCAGGAGACGCTGGCCGAGGCCGACCGGCTCACCGCCCGGCCGTTCCGGGAGTGGAAGAACCGCTACGACGCGGCGCTGGCCGCGCGCTTCGGTGTCGGCGCCGGCGAGCTTCGCCCCTGGCACTACGACGATCCCTTCTTCCAGGACGTGCCGCGCGCGGCCTCGGTGGACCTCGACGAGCTGCTGAGCCGTACCGACATCGTCGAGCTCTCACGCCAGACCTTTCTCGGGCTCGGCTTCGAGACGGCGCCGATCATCCGGCGCAGCGATCTCTTCCCGCGCGACGGGAAGTGCCAGCACGCGTTCTGCATGCACGTGGATCGTGAGGGCGACATCCGCGTGCTGTGCAACATCGAGGCCAACAAGGACTGGATGGACACCACACTCCATGAGCTGGGGCATGCCGTCTACGACGAGGGCATCGACACCGGTCTGCGCTGGCTCCTGCGCGACTGCCACCTGACGACCACGGAGGGGATGGCCCTCCTCGCCGGGGGCCTCGTCGAGGATCCGCTGTGGCTGCAGCGCGTCGTCGGCATGTCCGCCGCCGACGCCGTCGAGCTGACACGACCGCTCGCGGTCTCGCGCGCGGTCGACCTGCTCGTCTTCACACGCTGGGTGCTCGTGATGACGTCGTTCGAGCGCGAGCTCTACCGCGATCCGGACGGAGACCTCGACGCGATCTGGTGGGAGCTGGTGCACCGCTACCAGCGCGTGATCCCGCCGGCCGACCGGCACGCTCCGGATTGGGCCGCGAAGATCCACGTGGCGTGCTCACCCGTCTACTACCACACCTACCTGTACGGAAAGCTCGTGGCGGCGCAGCTGCGAGCGGCGCTCGAACGTGAGGCCGGAGGCATCGTCGGGCAGGGCGACGCGGGCCGGTTCCTCACAGAACGCCTGTTCCGGCCGGGTCTCGGGCGCCGCTGGGACAAGCTGGTCGAGGATGTGACAGGCGAGTCGCTGACTGCCAGGTTCTTCGCCGCCGAGATCGAACGCGGTCTCTAGTTCGTTTCAGCAGACGCCGAACGCCCAGATCCGGTTTCGCACCTCGGGGTGATTCTTCGGCATCGAGGCAAAGAGGTCACCGCGCTCGAGCAGCGCCCAGATCCGCTCGCGTTCGAGTCGCTCGATCTCCTCCGCGTACCCGGATACGGGCAGATCCTCGCGGAGGGTGAAGACCACCCTGCCGCCGGGACGGGTGACGCGGCAGATCTCGGACAGGCAAGCCGCAGGCGCGTGCCCTGTGGTGAAGACGCCGCAGGCGACGACGGCGTCGTAGGCACCGTCTGCCAGCTCGAGGCGCTCGCCGAGCGTTCCCGTGCGGAGCGAGCGGTAGGCGCCGGTGCGCCGTGCCTGCTCGAGCATGCCCTCCGAGATGTCGAGCGCGTCGACGACGGCGAAACCGGCCTCCCGCAGCAGCACGCCCACCCGACCGGTGCCGGCCCCGACGTCGAGCACGGCCGAGTCGTGCTCCACGAGCCTTGCGGCGACCGAGGCCAGGAGCTCCGGCGCCCGCCAATCGAGATCGTCGTCGTAGACGCCGGCAATGCGGTCGTACTCGCGCCGCAGCTCGTCCAGATCTGCCGCTCCGTACAACCGGTCGACGTCGACGGTCTCAGGTGGACGGTCGTGCACAGCACGCTCTCATATCACGCACGCGCCGCGTGTGCCGGAAGGAGATCAGCCGTCGGCGGGGTAGCATTGACGGATGACTGCCGTCGTCGACGAGCGCGCACACCCGCAGCAGGGAGCCGCGCCGCCCAGTTCGACCGCCGTCCGTCTCGCGGGCTGAGTCTGCGCCTTGCTCATGCTCGATCGCCTGCTCCTCGCCTCCTCCCTCGTCGCCTGTGCCGTCGCGCTCGCCCTGGCGCCGACAGCGCAGGCCTCGACGTTCCTGCGACCCGGTCTGCACGACGACGCCGAGGTGCTGTTCGGCGACCCGGACCGCGTCTTTCCGATCCTCCAGCAAGTCCACACGAAGCTCCTGCGCGTGAACCTGCGCTGGGGTGGGCCCCACGGTGTCGCCGAGGAAGAGCCGACGGATCCGACCGATCCCTACGACCCCGCCTACGATTGGCGGCCCTATGACCGCGCGGTCAAGCGGGCCGGCCAGATCGGCGTGAGCGTCATCTTCACGATCCTGGGCACGCCGAGCTGGGCATCGGGCGCGCCCGGGAGCAGTTGGAATGTCGCTCCCGCCCGGGCCATCGACCTGCGGCGATTCGCCGTCGCGGCGGCGCGACGCTACAGCGGTACCCGCATCGACGATGTCGGCGAGCGGCTGCCGAGAGTGCGCCTCTGGACGGCGTGGAACGAGCCCAACAACCCGGTCTTCCTGAAGCCGCAATGGGCGCGCAACGCCGCCGGCGACTGGTTTGCGAAGAGCGCGGTAGACTACGCGAGGATCTGCAACGCCGTCGTCGCAGGCGTGAAGGCCGTGCAGCGAACGGCACGAGTCGCCTGCGGAGACACCGCACCGCGTGGCAACAACAACCCGTCGTCATCTCGTCCGTCCGTGGCACCGGTTGCGTTCCTGGAAGGCATGTGGAAAGCCGGCGCGCGAGGGTTCGATGCCTTCGCCCACCATCCCTATTACGGGCAGTCGAACGAGACCCCGGACACCCCGCCTCCGCTCGGCCTGCGCGGGCAGCCGTCCACCGCTGTCACGCTTGGCAACTTCGAGGTGATCGTAAAGGCCGTCGCTGACCGCTACGGGCCCAGCATGCGCCTCTGGGTGACCGAGTACGGCTACCAGACCAACCCGCCCGACAAGCTGGTCGGCGTCTCCTTCCCCGACCAGGCGCGGTACATGGAGCAGGCGTACCGGAAGCTCAAACGCAACAGCCGCGTGGACGTCTTCATCTGGTTCCTGCTCCGCGACGAGGGGCGCACCGACGGTTGGCAGTCGGGGCTGTACACGCGAGGCTGGAAGCGAAAGGACGCCCGCGAGACGTTCGAGCGCCTCGGCGAGATGTAGCAAGCTAGATGTTTGATCGGCAATTCCGGCACGTCCGGATGACGCCCACGACACGGCGCATCGCGCGGCGCTCGTCTGTGACCCGTACAACTCCGGTACTGGCCCCAGCCGATCACTGCACGCTGCTTGATCGTGATCGCCCCCGACCGCACCCCAATCACCGATCAATCATCTAGGCCGGATCGTCCAACAAGCTCGGGCGGTCTACCCGAACGACGCGCGGCGTTCGGCGTCGGCCGGGTTCACGAGGTGACCGTCGCGAGGTACGTAGCCGCCCTTGCCGCCGACCACCACCAGCACGAGGTCGTCGTCTCCCGCGTTCGAGACCTTGCGCTGGGTGGTCGAGGCCACGTGACAGAAGCCGCCCGGGCCGAGCTCGCGCGTCTCGCCCGCCACCTCGAAGGCCGCGGTGCCGGAATGCACGAAGTACAGCTCGTCCTGCACGTCGTGGTAATGCTCGAAGCCGTCGAAGCGGGGCGGCATCACGATCACGTTGACACCGAAGGCCTCGATGCCGAGTGCTTGCCGAACCTTGCGGAACCCGTATCCCTCGCCCAGCTCGTCGAGCGTGCCGAACGCGTGCGTCATCGTGTGCCTCCCAGTAGTGCATCGATGGTGGTGCGCAACCCGTCCTCGAAGGTGACCGTTGGCGCGTAACCGAACAGCGAACGAGCGCTCGCGATGTCGGCCAGCGAGTCGTTGACGTCCCCGGCCCGACGCTCCTCGAACGTCTTCTCGACGGGCTTGCCGACCAGGTGACCGATTGCGTCCGCGAGCCCGTCCACCGTCTGTGAGGAACCGGTCGCGACGTTGACGATGGCGCCGCCCGTCGCCGCGGCATTCGACGCCAGGAGGTTGGCGGCGATCACGTTCTCGATGAAGGTGAAGTCGCGCGACTGCGTGCCGTCCCCGTGGATCGTCACGGGCCGGCCCTCGTCGATCGCGGAGATGAAGAGCGGAACGACGGCGGCGTATTGCGAGTTCGGGTTCTGGCGCGGCCCGAAGACGTTGAAGTAGCGGAGCGAGACGGTGTCGAGCCCGTACACCCTTGCGAAGCTCGTGCAGAAGCGCTCCGCGGCGAGCTTCGCCACGGCGTACGGAGAGACCGGGTCGGGCGACTGATCCTCCCGCCGCGGCAGCGTCCCGCTGTTTCCGTAGACCGAGGAGGACGAGGCGTTGATCACACGCCCCACTCCCTCGTCGCGCGCCGCGAGCAGGACGTTGAGCGTGCCCTCCACGTTGACCGCCGTCGTCGTGAGGGGATCTTGAACCGACCGCGGTACGGAGGGCAGCGCACCCTGGTGAAACACGAGGTCGGTTCCCCTGACGGCGGCGTGCACTCGCTCATAGGACCGCAGGTCGCCCTCCACGATCTCGATCTCGCCGCCCAGATCGCTGAGATTGCCGCGCGAGCCGGTGGAGAAGTTGTCGAGCACCCTTACGCGGTCACCACGCGCGAGTAGGGAGCGGACGAGGTTGGAGCCGATGAACCCGGCGCCACCGGTGACCAGCACGGTCCTGCTCACCGCAGCTTCTCCGCGACCACGTGGTAGTTCGCGGTCAGCGTGCCCGGGCGCATGTCGCGGAGTGCCGCCGACCGGCTGTCGAGTGTCTCGGCTACACGGTTGAGCCCTGCGACGACGCGGTGGCGCGCAAAGCGCAGCGGTGTGCGCCGGAGAGCATGTTCGGTGTAGATCGCGATCAGCATCGTCAGGGAGGCCGTGGTTCCGCAGCCCGGCGTAACCGTAACCGACGCCCACTCCCTCTCCCGTTCGAGAACGCGCGCAACGCCGGTGTGCGTCCAGCGCCAGTGGTCGACCGGTGCCGGGTGAAAGACCATCGCACCATGCGTCGAGAGCAGAAGCCGGCCCCCCGGCGCGAGCACGCGGTGGAGCTCCCGTGCGGCCGCCGACGGGTCGTCGACGTGCTCCAGCACCTGCGCGCAGAGCACGACGTCGAAGCTCCCATCGTCGACCGGTAGCGCCTCGATCGGGCCGCGCAGCTCTGCGACCGGGTTCTCCACGGGGTCGACACCGACGTGGGTGGAGACGAACGGGGCAAACAGCGGACCGTACGGCTTCTCGCCGCAACCCACGTCGAGCAGCCGATAGGTGCCGAGATCTCGATGAGCCCGCTCGGCCTCGGCCGCGAGCCAGCGGGCGAGTGGTGCCCGCACCGCCCACGTCGGCATCGAGCGAGGCGGGGCGAGGCGTGCGTCAGCTATCCGAGCTCACCAACCCGAGTGCGAGCCACGTGAGGGCGGCGACGGGTATCCCGGCGATGAGGCCCACGCCGGCCCACACGCCGGCTGCCACACAGAGCCAGCACAGTCCGACGAGTGCGACCGGCGACCCCCGTGAGCGGCGCAGCCCGAGCCTGACCGCACCGATCCCGATCGCGAGCAACGCCGCGCCGCCCACGAGCCCGAGATCGGCGAGCACCTGGATGTAGAGCATCTGGACGCCCCAGGGCCGCTCGGGTGACGGAAAGGCCTCGGCCGGCTCGTCAGGGAATCGCTTGCGGGCGTCATCGAGGTAGGGATCGTAGGCCCACCGGTCGTCGGAGGCTTGCCAGCCGACACCGAGCAGCGGGCTGCCGAGCCAGATCCGCCCGCCGATATACGCGAGCAGAGTCCGCTGGGCGTAGCTTTCGACCCCTGTCTGCTCGGTGCGCTCGCGGAGTCCGAGGAACTCGGCGAAGCGCTCGATCGTGCCGGCCCTCATCACTGCGGCGCCCGCTGCCACCATCGTGGCCATGACGATGACCACCATTACGCGCCGCACGGTCAGGCTTCCCGCCGCCCGTACGAGCAACAGCGCGACCGCAAAGGCGAGCCAGACCCCGGCCACCCCGGTCATCGCCCCCGAGAGCACGACGCCGAGCGCGCCCGACGCAAGCGCCAGGTCGCGCCACCACCGCCGGCCGAGAAGCCGGTCGTCGGCGAGCACGAGAGACGCCACGCCCAGTGTGAGAGCCGCCCCGGAGAGCGCAGCGAAATCGTGGATGCCGACGAACGACGGCTCACGCTGGCCGGGCCGCTTGCCCTCGAATTCGCTAACCACTCCCAGGAACTGCAGGAAGCCCCAGCCGGTGGCGGCTGCGCTCCAGGCCACGACCGCGCGGAGTACGACGCTGACGTGCTCCGTCGTACGAAGCAACAGCGCCAGCGCGGGGAAGAGCAGCGCGTACCAGGCGAACTTGAGCGCGCTGATCAGATGCCGGACGGTCTCGTAGTCCTCTCCGCGGAGACGAGGCAGCGCAACCCAGAGCAGTGCGATCAGCAGAAAGGCCGCGACGCCGGCCACGAGCCAGCGTGCCGGGCGTAGCGCCCCCACACCCTCGGCGCGCGCGGTCGAAAGCGCCAGCACCACCACCGCCAGCACCGAGAGATCCGCAAGCGTGATGTCGATCGACGTTCCCGAGACACCGACCGAGAAATGAGGTTGGTAGGTCGCATGCAGGAACAGGCAGGGAATGGCCAGCGCCGGCACGAGCGCGCGCAGCGCCGTCGATGACCCGCCCACCCGCACTAGTGGCCGCTCCGGGAAATCCACTCATGCTTCGCGCGGCTGCAAACACTTCGCAGGGCGTCGTCCTCAGTCGCACCCGTACGTTCCGGTACGGGCGCTCCCTGCGTCCTAGCCCCGCTCGGTTTTCGCCGGCGACCCACGCCCGGATTTCCCGGAGCGACCACTAGACGAGGAGTTCCACGATCTCGCGGGCCGGCTGCGTGTGCGGTACGCGGCGGGCCGCACCGACGTCCGCTCTGCGTGGAGAACATGGCACCGTTGCGCGCGGCAACGGCACCACGTTTCCCCCGCACCCCAACACGCCCCGCCCACGCCCCGGCGTACACGACCCCGTGGAACTGCTCATCCGGACCATCGTACGGACGCCCGCGGCCCGCAGTCACCGCCCCGACGTCGGAAGACGCGCCGTCTGCCCGCACTAGTGCACGCGTCCGCAAGTACGGTGGGGTGTTCGGCGGCCCCCCAGACGCGTCGCATTCCGTCGTCCTCCGTCGCCCCGACACTGCAGTATCGAGGTTCCCTGCGTCCTAGGACTGCTCGGTCTGGGAACCGCCAACCACGACCGAACGTACGGACGCGCGCACTAGACTGACCGTCCGAGATGCGTTCCCGTCTCCTCTGGCGCCGGTCGGGTGCCGCCGCCGGCCTCTACCTGTCGGTCGCGTTCGGCCTCGCGGGAACGATCGTGGCAGCCAACGAGCTCGGCATCAGAAGCTTCGGCGTCTTCGCCTTCGCGCTTGCGACCGCATCGTTCTTCCAGATGCTGCTCGACCTGACGGTCGAGGACTCGCTCACCAAGTACGGGTTCCGGTACGTCGAGCGGCGAGAGTTCGGCCGCCTCCGCCGCCTGTTCCAGGTCGCCGTGCGAATCAAGCTCGGCGGCGGTGTGCTGGCCGCGGCGGTGATCGCCGCGCTCGCACCGCTCGCGGAGTGGATCGTCGAGGATGGGGTCTGGGTGCCGATTCTCGTCGCGTCGTTGCTGCCGCTGGTGCAGAGCGTGGAGAACGTCGCGGGAACCGCCCTCCTCCTACACGGCCGCTACGACCTCAGGGGGTGGTACTCGGCGCTCGCGCAGGGGCTCAGGTTCGTCGGGGTCGTGGTCGGCGTGCAACTCGGTCCCTGGCAGGCCGTGGCCGGGATCGTGACGGCGCAGGCTTGCGCCACCCTGCTCGTCGCAGGCGCCGGGCTGGAGGCGCTCCGCCGCTTCCCCGCCGCCGCGCCGGCTCCGATCGGCGAGGATCGGGCCGAGATCCGCTCGTTCGTGATCGCCTCCACCGTCGGCACCGGGGTGGTGTCGCTTCGCACGACGCTGCCACCGCTCGTGCTCGGCCCGGTCGCGGGTACCAGCGCCGTCGGTCTGTACAAGATCGCGCAGGCGCCGCAGACCGGGCTCGGGGCCGCGTCCTCACCGGTGCGGCTCGTGCTCCTGACCGAGCAGACGAGATCCTGGGAGCAGGGCCGCGAGAGCGTGGTCTTCGCGGGGCTGCGTCGCTACATGTTGGTCGCAGCGGGCCTGATGGCCGTGGCCGTGCCGGTCTTCTACGTGCTGATGCCCTGGCTCGTGCGCACTGTGTTCCGCGACGAGACCTACGAGGGTGCGATCACCGCCGCTCGCGTCGTGCTCTTCGCCGGCGCGCTGCAGGTCGTGCTCGGGTGGACGAAGTCGTTCCCGACGACGATCGGGCGGCCGCGCCTGCGCATCCTCACGCACGGTCTCGAGGCCGCCGTGCTGCTCCCGCTGGTTGGGCTCCTCGGGCACCGGCACGGTGTCACCGGGGCGGCTGTCGCCGTGCTCGTCTCGACGGTCGTGTTCGGCCTCGCCTGGCTGGTCGTGCTCGTGCGCATCCGCAGCGAGCGAAGGGCAGTGCGCGAGGCGCGCTCGGCGGTTGCCGGATGAGGGTGCTGATCGTGTCCGGGATCTGGCCGCCGGATGTGGGCGGACCAGCGAGCCACGCCCCCGCGCTCGCCCGTCACCTGATCGCCTGCGGGCATCAGGTGGAGGTCGTCACCACCGCGGTCTCCTCGCCCCAGCGGGAGGCCTTCCCCGTTCAGTGGGTTCCGCGCTCGCGGCCGCCCGGCGTGCGCCATCTCGCAGCGATCGCAGCGGTCGCGCGCCGCGCCGGCGATGCAGACCTCGTCTACGCCACCAGCATGGTTCGGCGCGCGTGGATCGGCGCGCGCGCACGCCGCACGCCGCTCGTCGTGAAGCTCGTGGCCGACGAAGCGTACGAGCGTGACCGTCGCAACGGACGGTTCCGCGGCACCCTCGAGGAGTACCAGGCGCACGGTGGCGGTGCACGCACGGCTGTGCTCCGCGCGAGCAGGACGGCCGCACTGCGCGAGGCGGTGCGGGTGATCTGCCCGAGCGATTACCTGAGGCGGATCGCCCTCGGCTGGGGCCTCGACGAGGGCAACGTGGTGACGATCCCGAACCCGGCGCCGCCCGTCGAGGATGCACCGACGAGGGCAGAAGCCCGTCGCGAGCTCGGCGTCGAGGGGCAGGTGCTTGCGTTTGCGGGGCGGCTCACCGCGCAGAAGAACGTCGACCTGCTCGTGGAGGCGGCGGCCGCCACGGGCGCGACGCTGCTCGTGCTGGGCGACGGTCCGGAGCGTGCGCGGCTCGAGCGGCTCGTGCACGACGCAGACCTCGCCGGCCGGGTACGCCTGCTGGGCGCGGGCGACCGCTCGGACGTCCTGCAGGTCTTCCGTGCCTCTGACCTGACCCTGCTCCCTTCCGCCTGGGAGAACATGCCGCACACCATGCTCGAATCACTGGCCGTCGGGACACCCGTGCTCGCCACTGCCGTGGGAGGGGTGCCGGAGGTGATCACGCACGGCGAGAACGGCTTGCTCGTGGACGCGGGAGACAGGGCCGGGTTCGTGTCAGCCGCTGTCCGCGCGCTGGGCGATCCCGGGCTGCTCACCGCCATGTCCCATTCGGCGCCGCAGTCCGTGGGTGAGCTGTCCGAGGAGAAGGTGCTGAGCCGGATCGAGCGGGTGCTGCTCGAGGTAAGCGCATGAGACGTCCTGTGTCAAACCCCCGTCTCGCGTTCCGGGGCAGCCGCCGGCCGCGTCAGCGGCTCTGGGGGCAAGCGTGAGATGCCGGGTGTCAACCGGTCGTCTTGCGTTCCGGGGGAGCGGCCGGCCGCGCCAGCGGCCGCTTCAGGGGTTTTCCCGAGCCGGAAGCCGCGGGAGTGGGTTCCGGCTCTGGGGGCAGAGCGGGTTCCGGCTCTGGGGGCAAGCGTGAAGCGGCGCTTGCTGATGGCCTCCCGGACGCGGTACTCACTGCCGCTGTCGCCGAGCCTCGAGCGGAAGTTCGCGGCTCTCGCCGAACGGTTCGACGTGACGGTGCTCGCGGCGGCCGCGCGTGGGAGCAACGGTAGTGACTCCAGGTTTCGGCTGTTCCGGCCCCTCCCGGTGGAGCGTCTCGACGGGCCGCTCTTCTATCTGCTCTTCCCGTTCCGGGTGGCCCGCGAGCTCAGGCGCCTGAGGCCGGAGGTCGTGCTGGTGCAGGGAGCGCAGGAGACGGCGCTCGCGCTCGCCGGACGCGCTCTGGTGCGGAGCCGGGCGGGCATCATCCTCGACCTGCACGGCGACCCGGGCGCACCGACCCGTCTCTACGGGTCGACCGCGCGCTCGCGCCTGGCGCCTCTCGCCGACCTGCTGGCGCGGCTCGCGATCCGCCGGGCGGACGGCGTACGTACATTGTCGCCTTTCACGAGCGGCGTCGTGCGGCGGCACGGTGTCGAGCCCGCCGGCGAGTTCCCCGCCTTCATGGATCTCGGCACGTTCACCTCGCGCCCGGTGCTCCCGTTGCCCGAGACCCCGTCCTTGCTCTTCGTCGGCGTGCTGCAGCGCTACAAGGCCTTCGACGTGATCGCCGACGCGTGGCGGCTGGCGGCGCCGCGTGTGCCCGCCGCGAGCCTTCACGTCGTCGGGAGGGGCCCTCTGCAGGCGCTCGTCGAGGAGCTGCAGCACGAGTTCCCCGGGCGCGTCACCCACACTCCGTCGCTGACCGCGGACGGGGTTGCCGCCGCCTTCGACGAAGCGACGGCGCTCGTGCTCGCGTCGCGTTCCGAGGGGCTCCCACGCATCGTCGTCGAGTCGTTCTGTCGCGGCCGGGCGGTGGTCGGCGCCTGCGCCGGCGGGATCCCCGACATCGTGAGCGACGACGAGAACGGCGTGCTGGTGCTGCCGGAGGATGCCGGCGCTCTTGCCGAGGCGATCGCCGGGCTGCTCGGCGACCGTGAACGCGCGGCCCGCCTCGGCGCCGGTGCCGAACGGTCGGCGGCTGGGTGGCTCGCCACCCCCGACGACAGTGCGGAACGCACTCGAGAGCTGGTGGAGCGCGTCCTCGCCCGGCGGGCCGCCCCGTGAAGATCGTCGTCGTCACGCAGGAGATCGATCCGCAGAGCCCGGTGCTGGGAGCGACGGTGGCGAAGGTACGAGCCCTCGCGGAGCGCTGCGACGAGGTCGTCGTGCTCGCCGACCGAGCCGTCGAAGGCGTCCTGCCGCCGAATTGCCGGGTGCATCTCTTCGCCTCGCGCTCGCGCGTGTTGCGCGGTCTGCGCTTCGCGGGCGCCCTCGCGCGCGAGCTTGCCCGCCGTCCGCGCCCGGACGCGGTGCTCGCGCACATGTGCCCGATCTATGCGGTCCTGGCGGCCCCCCTGGCACGGCCGCTCGGGATCCGGGTGCTGCTCTGGTTCACGCACTGGAAGGCGAGCCGGCTGCTCCGGCTCGCCGAGCGGCTCTCGAACACCGTGCTCACGGTCGACCCGCGATCGTTCCCGTTGCCAACCGGGAAGCTCAGGGCGATCGGCCACGGGATCGATCTCGCCGGTTTTTCTCCGCCCGCAGAACCCCGGGCCTCGGGCGACCCGCTGATCCTGGCGCTCCTTGGCCGCACCTCCCCTGCCAAGGGGATCGCCACCGTCGTGCGCGCGGTCGCCCTCTGCCCCGGGGTTCGTCTACGGATCCACGGTCCGTCGCTGACCGAGGAGGAACGACGGCACCGCGGGGAGCTGGTCGCCCTGGTGACGGAGCTCGGTCTCGGCGACCGCGTCACGCTCGGTGAGCCGGTGCCGCGCACCGAGGTCAACGCTCTGCTCGGCAGCGTGGACGCGCTGATCAACAACATGCGCCCAGGTGCGCCCGACAAGATCGTCTTCGAGGCCGCCGGTACGGCGTTGCCGGTGCTCGCGTCGAACCCCGCGCTGGACACGCTGCTGTCCGGGGAGCTTCGTTTCGACCGAGATTCGCCGGAGAGCCTCGCCGAGCGGATTCGCTGGTTGGCCACAGCGGATCGAGCTGCCGTCGGTGGCGAGCTCCGCGAGCGGGTGACCGCGCTACACAGCGTCGAGGGCTGGGCGGCGGCGGTAATCGAGGCAGCCCGCTGAGCATGCCTAGACTGCTCCACGTCGCGAAGGTGTCGGGCATCTCGGGTGCCGAGCGTCACCTGCTGCTCCTGCTGCCGCAGCTCCGCGAGCACGGGTACGACGTGCGGTTCGTCCTGCTCCACGAGGACGAGCCCGGCGCGTGGGAGTTCGCGCGCGGCCTGGCCGGGGCCGGGGTGCCCGTGGACGACGTGCGGCTGCCTCGGGCGGTGTCGCCGCCCGCGTTCGTGCGTCTCGCCGCGGTCATCCGACGGCACCGCCCGGACCTGCTGCACACCCATCTGGTGCATGCAGACTTCTACGGGCTCCCGGCAGGACGCCTCGCCCGCGTCCCGGCGCTCGCAAGCACGAAGCACGGGTTCAACGCGTTTCGAGACTCGAAGGCGTTTGCCCGCGGCGACCGGCTCGTCGGGGCCCTGGCCGACCTTCATATCGCGATCTCCGGCGGGCTGGCCGACTACCTGGCCGCTACGGAGGGCTTCGAGCGGGGCCGCTTCCAGGTCGTGCACTACGGATTGCCGGCCCGCGCGCCCGCCGAGGCATTCGCCGCCGCACCCCGGTTCGCGATCGTGGGCCGCCTCGTTCCGATCAAGGGTCATGCCGTGCTCTTCGAGGCGTTCGCCCGGGTGCTGAAGGAGCTGCCGGCGGCGACGCTGGACGTGGCAGGCGCCGGCCCGCTGGACGCCGAGCTTCGCGCCCTGGCCGGATCGCTCGGCCTCGGCTCAGCCGTGCGTTTTCTCGGGCACGTCCCGGGCCCGCGCGTGATGGAGCAGGCCGCGGTCGTGGTCGTGCCCTCGTTCGGGGAGGGCTTCGGGATGGTCGCGCTCGAAGCGATGGAGCGGAGCCGTGCCGTGGTCGCCTCGGCGGTAGGCGGGCTTCCGGAGATCCTCGACGCGGGCCGCACCGGCCTGCTGGTTCCCGCCGGGAACGTCGAGGCGCTGGCGGCCTCGCTGATCGGTCTCGGCTCCGATCTCGATCGGGCTCGAACGATGGGCGAGGCCGGGCGGAAGCGGGCGGTCGAGCGCTTCACCCAGGAGCGCTGCACCGAGCGGACGATCGAGCTCTACAAGGGCGTGGTGAACCGTCGACGGCGTGGGCGGCGGCCGATCAGCCACAGGAGCGCGTAACCCGCCAGCAGCGCGGGCAGGAAGTCCCACGGCGCCCGGTAGCGCACGGTCCCGGCGAACGCCATCGCCGCCAGCGTGTTGTAGCCCAGCAGCAGCGCGGCCAGCCACACGAAGCGGCGCGGTGCGAGGAGGGCACCGAGCGCAGCCAGTACGAAGACGATCGACATGTACACCGGCTCGACCACCCGCCGTCCGAGCGTCGCCGCCCTGCCGCCTGCGGTCTCTGCGGTCTCGGTGGTGAACGTCGGCCGCCACAGCATCCCCACCGCCTGGGCCGCGAGCTTTGCCTTCTCGCCGGGTTGCTCGCGCCAGAAGTCGGTGACCAGCCCGCGGTAGAACGTCGACTGTGCGCACTCGTCGACCGCAAGGGCCGCCTGGCGCGAGATCGAGGCCGCCTTCTCGGGCCAGACCGGCGCGCCGGGCAACTCGGGGACGTCGTCGATCCACAGTCCCCGAGCCAAGGTCTCGTAGGTGTTCTCGTTGTTCGCCTTCCACAGCGCGCGCGTATCTGTGGTGATCGCCCAGCAGCCGAGCCGCTCGTGGTTGCGGTACGCCCACGGCGCGACGACGATCGCCGTCGCGGCAAGCACGAGCACCGCCGCCGCAGCCCCGCGCAGCGGACGCCTCATGCCGAAGGCGAGGAACCCGGCCACGACCAGGGGCAGCAGTGCGAGGCGCGCGTTGCCCAGGATGGCCAGGCCGGCCAGCGCCCCGCAGGCAGCGGCCCCGAGAAGCGAGCGCCGTGCGTACGCCTCGACCGCGGCGCGGACGAGAAGGGCAAGCAACAGTCCGTCCAGGATCTCGCGGTTGACGTGCACGTCGTGCCACACCACGTACGGGTGCACCGTGGAGACAAGTGCCCCGATCAGGCCTACCCAGGGGTGACGCACGCGCCGGCCGATATCGAAGACGACCAGCGCCGTCGCCACCGCCAGCAGCGTCTGCACGAGCCCCACAGCGAGCCAGGAGTGCCCGAACGGCCAGTAGAGAGCGGCCAGGAACCACGCGTAGAGAGGTTGCGTGTAGGCCGAAGGCACCCCCTCCAGGAAGCCGAAGGTCCCGCTCGCCACGAGCGTTCGCGCGAAGGTGTCGCTCTTCTCCACGAACTCCTCGAGGATGCCCTCCCGCTCGACGGCGAGCACCACGAGCCGAGGCACCGCGGCGGCCGCGGCGACGATCACGGCCGCCCTCCGGATCCGAAGCTCCGGCGGCCGTGGTATCTGTCGCCAGGTGGATGACATCGGCGACACACGCTACGCGGTCGTCTCGTGCCACGTCGAACGGCTGCTGGACGACCGGGTGTGGCCGCTGCTCGCCGCCTGGTTGCGTGCCCGCCCCGGTGGGTTTCCGGTGGTGTCGCTGCTCCGTCCCGCGGATTCGTCGGCGGGGGAGGACGAATCCCGGTGGCTGGCCCGCGCGCGCGAGGCGGCCGCACTCGGGCCCGTGGGGCTCCACACGCACTGGACAGGACCGACCCACGCACGGCCGACATCAGGCCGGGAGGAGCCGGCGGCGAGGGTGCTCCGGGAAGGGCGCGCACTCGCCGCGCTCGGGCTCCCGCTGACCGCGTTCTGCGGGGGCGGCTGGTACACCGACGAACTCGTGGCTGCGGCTGTCGCAGAGCTGGGTCTCCTCGACTGCACCCCCCGGCTCCGGCGGCCGCACTATCTGCCGGCCGGTGAGCACTGGGCGCAACTCGAGGAGCCGGCCACGCTCGCCGTCGACGGACGGGACCTCGCGAGCGTGCCGACCACCCACTCGATCGGGGAGCTCGCCCGCGCGGTGCTCACCCCTGGAGCCCTGCGCGAGCCGGTCGTGCACGCCTACTTCCACGACACCGATCTGCTCGACGCCCGACGCCGGCTCGTGCTCCGAGGCGCACTCACCGTGCTACGCCGCCGCCGGCGACCAGCCTTGCTCACCGAGGTACCCGTCCGCGCAGCGAGAATCTGGGGAGATGTCGCGCGGTAGCCTCAGCGACGTGGCCGGCACGGACGTTCGCGCCGCCCGTCCCTATGTCCTTTCCCGCGGACCGTTCCTCGGCCTGGTGCGGCGTGCGCTCAGCGTCCTCGCCCTGGCAGCCCTCGACGTGCTGGGTCTGGCGCTCGGGATCTACGGGGCGCTCGTGCTGCGCGCGTTCGTCTACGGAGAGACCGTGTTCTGGAACGTGCTGTGGAGCATCGAGCGCGAATGGCTCGGCTTTCTCGCTCCGGTGATGGTGCTCGTCTTCCTGCAGGGTGGCCTGTACTCGGCGCGCGAGCGGCGGGCCGGGGCGGGGCGTGTGCTCGCAGGCCTCGTCACCGTCGCGCTCGTCGTGCTCGCCCTCGGTCTCGGCACCTCCTTCGAGGTCAACACGACCGGGCTGATACCGACGGCCGTGGTGACGAGTGCGATCGCCATCGGCATCCTGCGCACCGCGTACGAGTCGGCTGCGCTCGAGGCGATGAAGCTCCTCGGCGTGCGCCGCCGGTTGCTGCTCCTCGGCGAGCCGGAGAGCGCCGAGCGCATCATCCGCCAGCTCGCCTCCGGCCGCGGCGGCCTCGCCTACGACATCGCGGCCATCTGCTCACCCGCAGAGGTCGAGGTGGGGCGAGGCGGCGCCGCAGGGCTCCGGCAGGTCCTGGCGGACACGAGAGCCCACGAGATGATCCTCGACGAGGATGCGTTCGACGAGCGGTCGATGCTGGCAATCGCCGAGCAGGCACACCGCTCGGGTGTCCGCGTTCGCCTCGTGCCGAACACCACGGAGCTCCTCGTGCACGAGGGGCGGTACGTGCCGGGCCAGGGCGCGCCGCTGTTCGAGCTGCGGCCTCCGGTGCTGACCGGCTTCGACTGGGTGCTGAAACGGGTCTTCGACCTCGTCGTCAGTGCGCTGCTCATGGTTGTGCTCGTGCCGCTGTGGTTGGTCGTGGCGGCGCTGGTCAAGCTCGAAAGCCGCGGGCCGCTCCTCTACGTCGATCGCCGGATCGGCGTCGGCGAGCGCGAGTTCGGGATGCTGAAGATCCGCACCATGGTTGCCGGCGCCGCGGCACGTCAGGAAGAGCTCGAGAAGCTGAACGAAGCAGAGGGCGCGCTGTTCAAGATCCGGGACGATCCGCGGCTGACGCGGGTCGGCCGGGTGCTGCGGCGGCTCTCGATCGACGAGCTGCCGCAGCTGATCAACGTCCTTCGAGGCGAGATGAGCCTCGTCGGCCCGCGACCGCTGCCACTCCGCGACCACGCGCTGCTCGAGGACTGGCACCGGAGCCGCAACAACGTGCTCCCGGGCATGACCGGCCTCTGGCAGATCTCCGGCCGCTCCGGCCTCTCCTTCGACGACCTCGTCCGCCTCGACTTCACGTACCTCGAGAACTGGTCGGTCTGGCTCGACGTGACGATCATCCTGAAGACGATCCCTGCGGTGCTGGTCCGGCGCGGAGCGTTCTGATGGTCGCCGATCTCGCATGGTCGCTGGGATTGCTCGCGGCAGTCGCCGCATCCGCATGGTGGTGGACATCCGCCGTCGGACTTCGCGGGATGCTGTCGCGCGTCATCGGCAGCTACGTGATCGGGTGTGCGGAGATCATCGGGCTGGGCTTCCTGCTGTCGTTCGCCGGATGGGTCGGGCGCCCTGGATATGCGATCTCGCTGGCGGCGCTGGCAATCGCCGCGTTGGTGATCCAGTCGCGGCGCGGAGGCGCGGACCGTCAGTACGCGGTCGTCACGATCGCACGCACCCTACGGGCGAGCGCGCCCGCAGCGATCGTTGCTCTCGCAGCCCTTTGCTCCCTTGTGTACACGGCCGTCGCCTCGTTCCTGACGGCACCCAACAACTGGGACGGCCTGACCTATCACCTGACGAAGGCGATCGTTTGGTACCAGCGCCACGGGATCGGGTGGATCGAGAACGCACCGACGGATCGGATCAACGAGTTTCCCGGCAACGCAGAGGTACAGGTCCTCTTCACGTATGTGATGACGGGTGGCGATCGAGCGTATGCGCTCCCCCAGATCGTGGCTCACGGCGTGCTCGTCGTCGGGATCGCCGGCGTTGCGCGCCGCATCGGCCTTTCCTCACCGGCTGCGGTGTTCGCTGGAGGCTTGTTCGCGCTCGGCAGCGTCGTGGCGCTCGAAGCGGGAACAGCGCAGAACGATCTGGTGGTCGCTGCTCTGTGCGTGGCTGCCATCTTCTTCGTGCTCGAGAGAGGGACGACACCGGCCGTTCTCGTAGGCCTCTCCGTCGCGCTTGCGGCGGGTACCAAGCTCACGGTCGTCCTCGCCCTGCCGATCATCATCGCGCTGTCGGTTGTCTGTCAGCGGTCGGCGGAGCGGATTGTGTCGGCTGTCGCCGCCTCTGTCGGATTCCTCGCGCTTGCCGCGTGGTGGTTCGTGGAGAACGTGCGTCACACCGACCACCTGCTGGGGCAGGGAGGTGGGCGCGTGGAGTTTCAGGCGGGGGGCGACCCTCTTGGCTGGCTCGCCACACTCGCGCGGATGCTGTTCCACGCGATGGACGTCGCCGGCCTCACTGAGGACTGGGTGGTGATCGTGATGGCGACGGGCGGTGTGGTGCTGGCTGCTGCAACGGCGCTGTTGCGGCCGCGAGGTTCCAGCTGGCGGTCAGTTGCGGTCGATGCCGCAGTCCTCGCCGCACCGTTGTTCCTCTTCGAAGCGGTGCTCGTGCTGGCGATCGCCTACCGCCGGGCGCTCTTCGAGCTGGTCGGCTCGGGCATCAACAGGCCCGAGACGACGGCGGCGCACTTCTCGTACGTCATCAACCGAGGCGTCGACGAGGACATCGTGTTCTTCGGCCCGGTGGTCATCGTCGCGTTGGCGGTTGCGGTGATCTTCGGGCTCCGCGAGTGGCGACGGGCAGGATCAAGGGTCCGGGGCGTCCTCGCGCTAGCCGCTCCCCTTGGTGTGGTGGCTGTGGCCTGTCTCTATCGGTACAACCCGTGGCTTGCCCGGCTCCTGCTCGTCCCCTTCGCCCTTTCGGCGCCGCTTCTTGGCCTCGTCCACCGGTACCGGCGCGTGTCGCTTGGCCTGGCCGTAGCGGCGACGCTGTCGATTGTCGCCGTCCATCTCGAGCATCAGCGGGTTCCGGTGCTGGCCGATGATCCGTTCTGGACGAAGATGCGGAACACGCAGACGGCTCTTGCCGGAGAAGGGCGGCTCGTGCCTGCGCTCGACCGGCTGGACGAGCTTGCGCCGGGCATGGCGTGCGTGGGAGTGTCCCTCCACCGGGACGATGCAGCGTCGCCGATCGCCGGGGCGGGGCTGGAGCGGGAGCTCGTCTTCCTCGAGGGTAGCGAGGCGAAGATGCCGGGTGAGGTTCACGTCTTCGTAACGACGATTCGTGGTCACCCGCTCTTCAAGTCGCCACCCCAGGGATGGAAGACCGAGCGGGTGCAGGACTACTGGTATCTCGCCTTCGACCCTTCTGGCCCGGGCGGGCAGGGTTGCGCCGGCCAGCGGCGGACCTAGACTCTCCGTATGACCCGCATGCCGCGCTTGCTTGCGGTCGCCTCGGCGGTCGACCTCGACTTCCGCTACGGCTGCACACCCGCGTGGTGGCAGCTGTGGAAGGGGATGTACGAGGCAGGCGTCGACCTGGTCGTGACGCCGTACCGTGGCCGCCCGGTGGAATCGCCGTGGTGGCGCACTGCGCCGAACCCGACCTTTCGCGAGGGGGAGACATACGCGGCGCTCCGTGGCGGTCTCGCGCGACTCAAGGGTGACCGTTACCTGCGACGCGTCGAGGACGAGCCCGACGAGGGGGTGCTGGACAAGGCAACCCGCGAGACGATCTGGCGGGTGGTGACCCCACGCTGGCGACGGCACCTGGAACGTGTGATCGAACGGGAACGCCCGGACGCGGTCGTCGTCTTCACCGTCCCGATGGCCCACTTCCGCGGGATCCCCACGTTTCTCCGCGAGCGTTTCGGAATCCCGGTTGTCTTCTACGACGGCGACGTGCCGATGAGCCTGCCGGAGTTCGGAGGCATGGATACGGGGTTCAACTACTACCACGGCGCGGATCCCTCCGAGTACGACCTGGTCGTCTCGAACTCCGAGGGTGGGCTCGAGCGGCTGCGTGAGCTCGGCGCCCGGCGGGCCGAAGCCGTGTTCTGGGGCGCCGACCCCGAGTTCTTCGCCCCGCACGAGGTGCCCAAGGAGATGGACGTCTTCTTCTACGGCTACGGGGACAAGTTCAGACGCGAATGGATGGAG